>JBBQTJ010000097.1:0-10682 GCA_038213315.1 Planctomycetota bacterium | reverse complement strand
TGGTACTGCACAGCCGCTGGGCCGGAGTGTCGACTGCCGCGCCCAAGTCGGGCCGGTCCGGCCCCATCTTCTTCGACGATATGTGTGGCGCACCCTGGCGTTTCAACGTCCCGCAGCAGATCTTCTTCCGCCAGCTCAACGTCGAGGGAAGCGAGCCCAAGATCTTGAATAAGGCCGCTGATGTGTGGATCCTTGGCCTGAAAACCGAGAGCACGAGCACGAACGTCGAACATGCCGGACCCACCGCGCGTACCGAGATTCTCGGTGGTTTCACCTTTCCTGCGATCTGGCCGCCCGAGGGGCCAGCGTACCAGACGCCCATATACCAAGTGAAGGTCGGGCAGTTGAGTGTCGTCCAGAGCCTGGAATGGGCCAACGAGGTGCTGGTGGATGGACCAGGCGAAACCCTGAAGGCCAAGCCGGGTCACAAGCGCTGGCTGCTGTGGTCCACTGGTGCCAAGCCATGAATCCCGCCACCGCCGTTGAAAAAAAGACCAGCCCCATGACCCGGATCCTCCACGTCGACAATCAGCATCCCCGCGCCCAGGACGGCAACCCGGGATCGCAGCGCCTGCCGCTGCGCAGCATCAATGCCGCCGCTCAGCTCGCCAAGGCAGGCGACACGGTGCTGGTACATCCAGGCGTTTACCGTGAACGGATCTGCCCGGCGAACAGCGGCGAACCCGGTCGGCCCATCACCTTCCAAGCCGCCATGCGCCGCAAGGTGGTGATCAAGGGTTCCGAGGTGCTCACGGGTACATGGACCAGGGTGGCAAAGCACCCGGGCGTTTTCCGTGCCTCACTCGCTGCGCTCAAATTGGGCAAGGCGAATCCCTTCGCGATCCCCTACCAGCTCGACGCGCGGCGCTGCCAGGGACAGGTCATCCTCGACGGCCAGCCCATGACCGAACGGTGCTCTGAAGCCGAGCTCCTTGCTTTGTCCGGCTCCTGGCGAGCGGTGGATGGCGGGAAGGCCATTCAGATCCACCTGCCCATGGGCATGGCCAGACCCGAGGAGGCGGAGTTCGAAGTGTCGGTGCGCCGCCGCGTTTTTGCTCCGCTGACGCGTGGCATCTCCCATATCGTGGTGCGCGGTTTCGTCATGGAGCACGCCGCCAATGACTATTGCGGCAACTTTTACAATCATGGACCGCCGCAGGACGGACTGCTCGGATGTCGGGGCGGGCATCACTGGGTGATTGAAGACAACGAAATCCGCTTCGCCAAGTCCTTCGGCCTCGATATCGGTTACGAGGGCGCCGTCGACAGTGATGGGCTTGGCCAACCGCCGGCGCCATCGCCAGGCCACCATCTGGTGCTGGCCAACCACATCCACCATAACGGTAGCGGCGGCATCTGCGGCTGCATCTCGCCCCGTTCCCGCATCCTGCATAACTGCATCGAATACAACGAGGTCAACGCCTCTGGAGCCGACGAATCCGCCGGCATCAAGTTGCACTTCTGCTACGACGCGGTGATCGAGGGCAATCTTTTCCGCGGCAACGATTGCCCGGGCATCTGGCTCGACAACAACTGGCGTGGGACGCGGGTGACCCGCAACATCCTGATCGACAATGCCGGCGCCGGCATCTTCATCGAACTGGGTGACGGTCCGCTGCTGATCGATAACAACGTCATCGCCAACACCCGTGGGACCATGGCCATGGCCGGGGACGGGATCTACGCCCACGACGCCGCGGGGGTCACGGTGGCGCACAACCTGCTGTGGTTCAACGGCAACTTCGGCCTGTGGGCCCACATCGGCTCGGAACGCTACGTCAACTTCTATAGCGAAGATGCGCGCCATCCAGCCAGCGGCGAGGTCCTGGGCGACAAGCTCGACCATCCCTGGGCGAGTTATCTCACTGAGACCTATCCGCGACTCACCTGGGCTGACCGCCATCCGGAATGCAGCCGGTGGCGGGTGCTGAACAACATCGTTATCGGCAACGGTCGCGGGGCGTTCTCGCTGCCGCCGGAACAACCTCGTTCCACCGGCAACGTCAGCGACCGCAATCTGCTGTGCGCTGGCTATCATCTGACCATCAGCGAGTCGTTTGGATCGCCCATGCATCCCCCGCTGCTGGTGCTCAACACCAACAAGGACCGGGTCGCCATTGCTGACTTGGCGCAGCGGCTGGAGCGACTGCCGGCGGAGCGTCGACCCAATCCGGCGCTCTGGTGCGAGATGCCGTTCTGCACGCTCGAACAGTGGCAGGCCTTGTCCGGTCACGACCGGCACAGCCGCGTCCCGCGCATCCTCAGGCCGCGGCTGGGCCTGCAGGATCTGGTGCTGGATCTGGTCATCGACGACAGCGCTGCGCGCATTGCCTGCCAACCGGTCGAGGGTGTCGATCGCGACTTGCTGGGAGCGCCTCTTCCTAAAAATCCTCTGGCCGGACCTTGCCAAAACCTCCAGGCGGCCCCCGAATTCGGCGACGGCAAAGACTATGCCACCCCCTATCGCGGAGCCTACGAGAAGCTGGGGAATCCCGCGCAGCGCAATCGCATCCCGCTCTGGCCGATCCGACCTCGACCAGATGCCACGCGGAATCAGCCATGAAAGGTCGCGTATGGACCTGCACATCCAGTGGCGCACGACGCCATGGCTTCGCCGCCTGATGGCGACGAAGCCCGCAGCCCAACCCGGAGCCATCCCCATGAACACCTCAACCAATGTCATGTGCCGGTCTCGGCGTCAGGGCTTCACCGCCCTCGAGATGCTGGTGGTACTGGGGATCATCTTCGTGCTGGTGGCGATGACCATGCCGTCGATCTTCTCTGCCATCCGCAAGGGCCGCATCCACGACGCTGCCAACGCCATCGGTTACGTCTCGTCCCAGGCGCGGCAGTTGGCCCGTGCCAGCTTGCCCCTTCCCGTAGGCGCACCGGCAAGGTGTTACGGCGTGGCCTTGGTCCCGCCCACGGCAACAAGCCCCGGCTATGCCGCCCTGGTCTTCGGCGGACCGGCGCCCGGCGACGCCATAGAGGTGATGAGCAATGGCCGCAACGTCAGCAGGTTTGCCTTCAACCGCAACGCACTGCTCTACAAGGGCGACGACTTCATAAATTCAACGCCGCTCAGTTCCGGCAGCCGCATCGTCTGGTACTACCAGAACCAAACCGGGTTGCCGCTGCAAAATGCCGGCGATATGACCGCCAGCGGTATCGGCACGCAGGGCCAGGCGGCCCAAACCGATGCCTTCGGCAAACTGATCTCACCCGCAGTGGCGCTGAGTCCGGTCTGCGGCTCTTTGAGCGTCCGCTCCCTGGACTGCGTCATCAACGCGAGCGGCCGGGTCAGCCAAGGCTACGCCGTCGCGGTCGCCATCTACCATGTCGGGCTATCCAATGTCCTGGACATGTAAGCCTATGAACACGCCAGCAACCTGCCGCGCCTTCACCCTCATGGAACTGATGGTGGTGATCTCCGTCATCATCCTGCTCGCCGGCATGGGCTTCCCCGCCTATTCCTACATCAGGCTGCAGAGCGAGAAGCGTGCCACCACTGCGGTGGTGAATGCCGTGGCCAGTGCCATCAGCATTTACCAGATGAATACTTGGACCTTTACCACCGCACCCGGCAACAAGCAGCGGGTGCAGTACTTGTGGGCGATGAAGACCGGGCCGGACGCCAAGGACAAGGACGGCAATGCGACGGGCTTCTACACCATTGACGGCCAGCCGGCGGCGGCGCCCGACGCCACCCACGACGGCCCCTTCGACCAGGGGCTCATCGGTTCAGGCTACAGCGGTTTTTATTTCATGACCCAGACGTCGATCCCGAAGCGGTTCGTGAACAAGAAAAAGCAGGTCACCGACGCCTGGGGCCAGCCCCTGCGCATCTCTTTCGCCGCCAACACCTACGGCGCTGCCTGGTACGGGGTGTGGTCGCCAGGCCTGGACGGCACCGACCATAACCCCGACTCCGGTGGCAGTGCCAATGCCGACGACATCTGCTCCTGGAAAAACTCGGTCAACGAACAATGAGTCCGAGGCCTTCCCCATGACCAGTTCCACTCCTCGCCGCGCCTTCTCCCTCATCGAGCTGCTGATGGTGGTGGCGATCATCGCCATCCTCGCTTCGCTGATCCTTGCCGGTACCGGCATGCTGAGCCGGCAGACCAAGACCCGCAAAACCGAGGTGATCATCGCCGCCCTGCGGCAGGCGATGGAGCTGACCATCGCCAATCGCGGCGGCTGCCCCAGTCCGGTGGAACATCCGCTGGCAGGCTCGCGGCAGACCACGGCGCTCTTCGGCGGGGCACTGTGGGTGCGCGACGGGGCGACCGGGACCACGGTGCTGGGGACGACCGCCGTCAACGCCTTTGCCCTCACCGGCGCAGATCCCGTCAACTTCGCCAACTCCGGCGATGCCGCCCGCCTGATGCTGCGCACGGACGTCTATGCGCGTTCAGAAGTGCCCATGCTTTTCGGCCTCACCCGTGACCGCATCGGCGTGCTGGGGGCGATGCAAAAGGCGGTGTCGAAGTTCATCCAACTGCCCAAGGTGATGGCGCCGAACCAGATCCAGTCCGCGGACATCATCAACGCGGCCCTGCTCGTTCCCACCGATTACCAAGACCAGGATCTGACCGCGATGGGCCAGCCCAGCCCCGAGCCTTTCGGAACCGAGAAGGGCAACAAACTGCTCTTCGACTACATATTTGGCAACAGCAACGCCCAGGCAGAGTTGGCGGGACTGAAGGCGGTGATCCTCGCCGGACCCGGCACTTCGACTTGGAACATCGGCCTGTTCCCGATCACTGTCGATGGCAAGCAGATCCCTCGCGTGTACACCAACGGTTCCGCAGCCCAGACCGAGTGGTCGCCGGGCACGGTCAAAGCAGCAGGTGGCTGGCATCCCTACAAGCTACCCGGTCTCGCCATCTACGATGCGTGGGGCCAGGAGATCCTCTACAGTCTCAACCGCGCCGGCAGCCTCCGTCTGTTGAGCGCAGGCGCCGATGGCGCCTTCCGTTTCGCGCCCGGCGACGACCACACGCTGGAGACCAACGATCCCAATGCCAGCAGCCAGGCCACCAGCGACCGGGACGGCACCAGGGACAATGCGGTCGACGAGGTCCAGGAGCAGCAATGAGCCCACATCGCCAGGCCTTCACCCTTCTCGAACTGCTGGTGGTGATCACGGTGATCGCCGTCCTCGCCTCCATGATCCTTGCCGTCGTCCCGATGATCAACAAACGGGCCAAGATCGCCGCCACCAGCCAGCGCATAGACGCCCTGCTCATGGGGCTGGGGGCGGTGCAGGAGGAGGGTTCCATCGCCTATCGCCTGCAGCGGGACGCCATGCTCGGCGGCGTCCTCACTTACAAGACAGACAATAACGGTGTCACGTACTTCAAGGATGGAACGCTGCTGGCGCAGCCGCCGAATCCAGTACCGCCCAGCGCGTACCTCGTCCATCCCTGGGGCAAGGCCTACCAGAATACGGCGGGCACAGGCTGGCTTGGCCCCGATCCGATGCTCCTGTCAAAGCTTTCTCCGCTCAGGACCATGGAACTGTTGCTCGCCTCTGACGTGGTGCGAGACATCAATGATTACAAGACCAAGCGTTCGCCGCGCGAGAACTGGAACGATCGCTGGGGCAATCCCCTGGTGGTGGGCTGCGCCTTCTACCAGCCCAATCAGCCCCGCACTCTCGACTGGAAAGGTGCCGCCATCACGACCCCGAACAACGACCTCGGACTCAAGCAGGCCCTTACGGACTACCAGTATGCACGCTGCGTCTATGTCAGCGTGGCGGCAGGTGGCCCGCTGATCCCGGAGCCAGGCACGGCGCTGCTGCCCACCTCGGGCACCGCCACCGATGTGCAATGGTTCGGCAGCGCGACGCCCAGCACCTGGTACGACTACACCCCCGGGAATGCGATGACCGGACCGTCGCCACCGACGCAGGATTGCATCGTGGCTCGCATCTGGGACCTCGCCAATCAGGCCTGCCAGGCAGGAGGCAAGACCGCGAACGAGACTTCATTCGACAGCCCGCCCTGGCAAGGCGTACGCTCTGCCGACGTCACCGTCGCGGGCGGTGTCCGGGTCACCTGCCTCCTCTCCGCAGTGAAGGAGTTCAAGTGATGGCGACGCCAACTGCAGCGCGGCGGCCGTCGACTGCCTTCACCTTGATCGAGCTATTGATGGTGATCGCGATCATCACCATCCTCGTCGGCCTGCTGATGGCGGCGCTTGGCCTAGTGCGCAGGAACAGTCACCGCGCTGCGACCATGAATGCCATGCAGCAAATCGCGGAGGTCACCCTGATCTACCTCGATACCTGGCCCTCTCTCGGCGACGCGGGTGCGGCGGACGGCATGGACTTCCGCAAAGATCCTTGGGCTTACCTGCACCGGCGCCACGCCGGCGAGCAGCGCCTGGGAAAAGTGCCCCAGCTCGAATTTCCCGGCGCCCGCCTGGTCACCTGGACCAGCAGTGGCGAATGCCAACGGGCCAGTGGCCCTGAGACGGCCACCCACATCATCGATTACTTCGGCATCAAGCCCGACAATGTCCTGGGCTGGCATATCGAGCAGGTCGTGCCAGCCGGATCGCCTGTGGGCTACGCCAAACGCATCCTTCTGCGGTCGTCCAGCGGCACGCCGGACAACAACAATGACGACCTGATCCTGGACTACAGCAACGTCACCGGGCGCTTCGACAGCAAGCGGTTTAACGAACTGGAGTCGACGTTGCAGGTGCCATTCAATGATCCTGCCTTCGCGCCGCTGCCATAGCGTCGCCCTGTGGTTCCTGATGTTCCTGCGAAGCGGCCGAGCAACTTGCCACCGCCAGTACCTCCAATGACCACCCGTCCCATCGACCTGACACGTGGTACGCGGTGGGAATACCGTTCGATATGTGCAGGGACACCACGGCCCTGGCAGGCATCCTTGCGACTCGCCGTGCAGGGCCTTTCGCCACGCTTGGTGCATGCGCCGTGGCCGCGGCGTTGGCGCGCGTATGGCATCCCGTGTGAACGTCCAGCGGTGCTGCGGGGGGTCGATGTGCGTACCCAGCCGCTGCCACCACAGGAGCAACTCGGTTCCCTGCCGGCCACGCTCGACTACGCCGGGGATCGCCTTGAGGGGATCGATGTCGAGGCTGACGCCCAGGGCGCGATCGATCTATGCCGGCTCTTCGGTCCGCCGCGTGACAGCCGTGTCGCGTGGTTGCTGACCGAGCGCAACAGTCCACGGGACGAAGTTTTGGACCTCCACCTTGGGGCCGACTGGTGGTGGCAGGTGCTGGTGGATGGGGTGCCGCTCTATGACACTTTCGACCATGGCAACCGCACCAAACCCCTGGATACAGCGCACCGCATACCGCTTCGCCTCGCCAAGGGCCGGCACATCTTTGCCATCCGCGTCCGTAGCGGCAACGGCGGCTGGTCATTCGCGGGGGCCGCCACCCGTTGGGTTGGGCAGGCCGGCGCCCCCTTCGCCATTGAGGCGCGCCGTGTTTTCTCTGTCGTTGATCCCGCCCGTTTGGTCGGCCTCACCTTCCTCGGTGAGGAGGACACCCAGGTGCGCCTTAACGGGGAGGCGCTGCCCAGGCCCCTTGAAGGGATGCGCTACGACCGCATCGACGCCATGCCTCCTGGTCTGCTCAAGCCTGGGCGCAACGAACTCATCCGGTGCTGGAGCCCTGAGGAATCCCAGGCCGGCGCCCAGGTGGTCGCCCTGCGTGGCTTCCGCCACAGCGGCACCGATCGCCGCCTCGAGGTCCATGGACGTCTGCTCGGCATACCTCCTGAAGCGGTGGCCATCCGTACCGGGCCTTTCATCGGCCCCGTCGGCGTCGATTCCATCGGCCTGAGCTGCCGGACCGATGCAACGGCAGCGGTGGAATTGCGCCTTGGCGGGCGCTGCCTGCGGTCACCCCCCGGGCTCATCCATCGTTTCTGGGTCGAAGGCCTGACCCCCGCCCGACGCTACCGCTATGCCATTCGTGCGGTCGGAGCGGCGAAAGGCCGCGGCGGCATTGCCGGCACTCTGCCGGCGACCGGCCCAGTGCGCCTGGCGCTCTATAGCGATCCAAGTCCGCAGCCGCAGGTGTTGGCGCGCGTTCTCACGGCGATGCAGGCTGATCGTCCGCAGCTGGCCCTGGCCCTTGGGGACTTTACTGGTGACGGTCGCGGGGATGCCAACTGGGACCGCGAGTTCCATGCTCTCAATCGCCGCTGGTTCGCCGCTACGCCCCATCTCTGGGTCATCGGCAACCACGAGGAGGGCTCGCCGCTCTTCCCGCGCCTGGTGATCACCCCGGGCAGCGAGCAATTGGCGGTGAGTGCGCTTAATTGGACCACCTGCGTGCGTCATTTGCGCCTCATCGGCATCGATGGCCTCGAGGATTGGTCCGCAGGATCTCCGCATGCCCTTTGGCTGGAAGCCATCCTGGCCGCGGCGCAGGAGCCCTTCGTGGTGCTGCTCGACCACTATCCGGCTTGGTCCTCTACCGGCCATGGTACCAATGGCGCCGATGGCCGGCCCTGGCAGCGCACCGTGCGCGAATCGCGCGATGTCCTCTTGCCCATGTTGGAGCGCCATCGCGCCACCTGCTTCTTCAACGGCCACGCCCACTGCTACGAACGCAGCCACCCTCCTGGCGGGGTGCCCTGCATCACCAGCGGCGGGGCCGGCGGATTCCTCTATGCCAGCCAGGCCAGTCGAGACTGCAATCCCCACAGCCAGGTCATGGTCCCCCGCCACCACTGGTGCCGGCTGACTCTTCAGGACCAGGCTTTGGAACTGGAAGCGATCGCCCTCGATGACGGCGGCGTCATCGACCGGTACCGTTTCATCCCTAGGCACTGAGAGCCTGTACAGAAACCCCTGCCCGTCGGATCTGGCCAGGCTTGGCGGTGTCTGCTGCGTCAGACTCCACTCGCAGTAGCGCTGCTACCGTTTCATCTGGCTCCAGTGCCAGCAGGCCAATGGCAGCTTCGCGCTGGCACCCATCATTTCCCCGTCACCTTGCTCACCACCGGGTCTTCGCTCCAGCCGACCGGCGGCTTGCCCTTCTCGTCGAGTGCGAACCTCTCGTCGGGCTTGCCGCTGCCGCACTTCTTACCGAAGGTGACGTTCTTGATTTTTCCCTTCATGCCCAGGTCGCCGAGGCGGATGCCACCCTTGTGGGTGTCCTCGAAGAGCACTCCATCCAGTTCGACGTCGCCCAGCAGCAGCAGGTCGATGCGGCGCGGTAGCTCGCGATAGGGCGCGCCCGTGATCCCTTCACATCATTGGGGCCCCATGTCGCGGTCGAGGTAGCGGCAGCGGAAGACCACGCGGGCGGTCTTGGGATCGGCGCTAACGTGGCATGCTGGGGCTTCGCTTCCCGAAACGCTGGCCTCCGCCTGGCCCGCGGCCGGCGGAGCGCGGTCACAGTTCCACTGCTCAACCGTTTGAGTAATCGAATGGGCCCTAATTTACCAGCCCGCGAATCTCCGGAGCCGCTATGCGCCGTCCCGCCTTAACCCTCGCTCTCGGCCTGCTGGTGCTATTCGCCACTGTTCTGCCCGCTGTCGAGGGCATCGCCTTTCCCGCCGATGCCGGGGTGCGTGACGTGAAGGCGGAGTTTGGAGCCAAGGGCGACGGCGTCACCGACGACACCGCGGCCATCCAGAAGGCCTTCAAGGAGCTCGGCGGCGGCCACATGCGCTCGCTGTACTTCCCCGACGGCACCTACCTGCTCTCCGACACCATCACCTTTGCCGAATGGATCTTCGTCCAGGGCCAGAGCCGCGACAAGACCATCCTGCGCCTGAAGGACGCCTGCCCGGGCTTCACCGAGGCCGCCAAGCCCAGGCCGCTGGTCTGCACCTTGGCTGGGGGCGGCAAAGGCGAGGGCGTGATGAACATGAACTTCAGCACCCACCTCATGAACGTCACGGTGGACACGGGGACCGGCAACCCCGGCGCCATCGCAGTGGAGTTCATGTCCCACAACGGCGGCGGCCTGGAGGACCTGACGATCAGGAGCGGCGACGGCGCCGGGGTCCTGGGCCTCGACATGCGCAGGGGCGGCCAGGGCCCCGCGCTCTGCCGGCGCGTGAGCGTGGAGGGCTTCGATGTCGGCTTGGAGATCGGCGCCTCAGTCTTCACCTCCACCTTCGAGGACCTGGTCTTCCGCAAGCAGCGGGTGGCGGTGGTCCGAAACTCGAACCATCCGGTGGTCATGCGAAAGGTGCGCAGCGAGAACCAGGTGCCCTTCCTGGTCACCAGCAAGCCCTTCGAAGGCACCCAGTTCCTGCTGGTGGACAGCGAGCTGAGCGGTGGCGATCCGGCCAAGCCGGCCCTGGACAACAGCACCAAGGGGGAATGGGGCAACCTCAGCCTGTTCCTGCGCAACGTGATCGTCACCGGCTGGAAGAGTGCCGCCGACGATCTTGGCCGCGAAGTGACTATCGCTCAGGCCAAGGACGAATACCGCAGCGGCGCCTGCCTTACCGCTTTCCCCTCCACCGAGCGTAGCCTGGGCCTAGCGGTAGAGGAGACCCCGGCCCTGCCCTGGGGCGATCCGGCGCGCTGGACCAGTGTGATGAAGTACAACCCCATCAAGCTGGACGCGACTAACCGCAAGCCCGACGACAAGTTGTGGGACCGCCCCTTCGAGGGCCATGACGCCACGGAGGCCCTGCAGCAGGCCATCGATTCCGGCGCCACCAC
>JBBQTJ010000096.1:0-10698 GCA_038213315.1 Planctomycetota bacterium | reverse complement strand
CCCGACAAAGGACGTCGCGGCTACGAGCGCTTCCTCCAGACCGCCGTCCTCGCCAACAACTTGGTCACCCTCGGTCGCCTCTGCTGGGCACAGGATGATCCCGACGCGCTACCCGCACAGACGCGACGCAAAGCGTCGTAGTCGGTCCGCACATCAGCGACACGGCGCACACAGGGGCGCAGCCTGCCCAGTCCTCATATCGCCACCCATTTTCACGAACACTGAGCCCGTGCGCCGGCTCAAAAACGCTAGCCAGCACCCCTGGTGGAGGCCTGGGCGACGCGCCTGAGGGAGAGATGAGAGGCGTTGGGGGGTTTTGCGACTGCCACCAGTTACTTGCCGGGGCTTTTGCGGTCGAGGTGGCGTCGTATGCGGTGATGTCGAACCATTTTCATGTGGTGCTGCGCATGCTGCCGGGAACGGTGGGGGCGTGGAGCGCGGCTGAGGTGGTGCGGCGCTGGTGGACGGCGTATCCGCCGTCATCGCTGCCCGACGGGACGCCCGTGTTGCCGCCAGAAGCGGCGATCCAGGCGCGGGCGCAGGATGCGGTCTGGGTTGGGGAGCGGCGCAAGCGGCTGGGTGAATTGCAGTGGTTCATGAAAACGCTGAAGGAGGGCATTAGCCGCCGGGCGAATCGCGAGGACGAGGTCACTGGCACCTTTTGGCAGGCGCGCTTTCACAGCGTGGTGCTGTTGGACCAGGCTGCACTGGTGGCCTGCATGGCGTACGTCGATTTGAACCCGATCCGGGCCAAGATGGCCGATCGTCCCGAGCGCAGCGCGCATACCGCCGTGCGGCAGCGCATTCGTGCGCGGCAACGGCATCGTACGGCGACCCGGATTCGTGAACGGCTGCGTGGGCCAGCGGCGGAGCGGGCGTTGGCGAAGGCCGGTGTTGCTGAGGCTTTACCGCGTCATGCAGAAGACGGCGCCTGGGTGGCGCCGCTGGCCCGTTGTGTGGCCGGCGGCCGGGCGTGCAGTGTGGATGATTATCTGACGCTGGTGGATCGCACCGGCCGCTGGCTGCGTGCCGGCAAGAGCGGCGAGATTCCGGCAGAGCTCGCGCCGATTCTTGCGCGACTGGACTTGCGGGTGGACGATTGGATCGCCACCATGGCCGGCTGGCGCCAATTCCTTGGCGTGGCGGTGGGCCATCACGCTGGCCGCGTGCTGGACGCAGCGGCGCGGGGTCTGGTACGGGTGCGACATACGTGTGCGCTGTTCGTGCGCGGCCGGGATGACGCGGCGGCGTGAATCAACGATGATAGGCTATGGCCATAATGGCCATAAAGGGTTTCACATAGGACCAAGACAAGACAGTCATCTCTTCAGATGAATCGCCATGATCTCCCAATTCATGGGAGCCAGGCACCACATGTTGTTGGGCTGAGTGACTCGATATTGGCCTAAGTTCCTGCTGTGGCCGGGGGCAGAAATGTCTGCCCGGGCTCCGTCATTCCTGGCTCCGTCACAGACAAGGCCAGGCAAGATAACGACTGGTCGGACTACGGCGCCAGGCCTCCTATCGCCATTCTGTATCGAACGACGATGCCTGGCCCCCTAACGCCGCGAACCGCGCCTCATCCTTGATATCGCAGTCGGATTCACATGGAGGACCAGAGGAACCAGAGGTGGAAAAGACTTGGGGGCAAGGAACGAGGGCCACCCTCCGGGTGAGTGCAGCTCTCGGCGCAACACTACGCGCAAAACCTTTCCCTCTCAGGTCACTCTGGTGCTTCGTGTGAATCCCATCGCCGATTTTAGGCTCATAGATCAGCTCGGAGCGCCGGCAGCTATAGTTTTTGCCGCATCCGCTCCGGCAGCGGCTGCCCGTTCCAGCTCGCCGATGAGCAACAGCTTGTTCGCTGCGTTGTGCGCCGCCACTTTGTAGCACTCGGCGAGGGTGGGATAATTGAAGACCGTGGTGAGGAAATAATCCAACCCACCGCCCAGCCCGATGACCGCCTGCCCCACGTGAATCAGTTCGGTGGCGCCGGAGCCGATGCAATGCACGCCCAGCAGACGGCGATCACGACGGTCGAACAACATCTTGAACATGCCTGAATCGTCGCCCAGGATCAAACCGCGTGAGATCTGGTTGTAACGTGCCACCCCGCTCTCGTAGGGGATCTTGGCCTTGGTCAGTTCCTCCTCGGTGGCGCCGACGGTCGAGATCTCGGGGATGGCGTAGATGCCGATCGGGAAGTTCTTTCCCATCGGCACCGTCTTGACCCCGAACATATGACAGGCCGCCAGCCGTCCCTGTTCGCTTGAGGTCGCCGCCAAGGCCGGGAAGCCGATCACATCTCCGGCGGCAAAGATGCTTGGCACCACGGTGCGGTAGTTCTCATCCACCGTGATCCGTCCGCGATTGTCGCATGCCAGACCGACCGCCTCCAGGCCCAGTCCCTCGGTCGCACCGACGCGGCCGGCGGAATACAGCACCACCTCGGCGGCCAGATGTTTGCCGGATTCGAGCAGGATGAGCCCTTGGCGTTGGCGTCCTTCTATGATCTCGATGCGTTCGACCGACTCGTTGCCGCGGAAGATGACGTTCTTCTTGCGCATCTGATGGATCAACTCATCGGTGATCTCGTGGTCGAGGAATTCCAATGGGCGGGGACGCTTGTCGATGACGGTGACCTCGACCCCAAGCGCTGCAAACATGCTGGCATACTCAATGCCGATCACTCCGGCGCCGACCACCACCAGGCTGCGGGGAAGATGGCGCAGTCCCAGCAGACCGTCGGAGGTCATCAGGGTGACGCCGTCGGTCTTGAGCCCTGGAGGATCGCTCGGACGCGTCCCGACCGCCAGCAGCAGGTGATCGGCACGCAGGATCTCATGCCCGGTGCCAGTGTCGACCTCGATAGAATTCGCATCGAGCAGCCGGGCTTGGCCGCGCAGCACTTCGATGTCGTTGCGCCGCAAATGGTCCTCGACGATGGCCGTCTCGCGTTCGATCACCCGTTGCACATGGACGAGCAGCTGCTCCATGGTCGGGCGGACCCGCACGCGCGTGTCGCCTTCCAGACCCGGCCGTCCATAGACGCGCTGCACTGCCTCACGGAAGGTCTTCGATGGGATGGTGCCGGTCTCGATGCACACGCCGCCGATGCAGCGTTGGCGCTCGATGATCACCACACGCTTGCCAAGCTTGGCCGCCTGGATCGCCGCGCGCTGGCCAGCCGGTCCGCTGCCGATGCAAATCAGGTCGAAGGAGCGGAACGGCTCGCGGGTCATGGTCGGCCTTTCTCTAGCGTGATCCAATCCTAGTTGGTGGAGCGTGAGAAATTGGCGAAGTCAGCGAGAGGATAAGGTGAAGGCGAAAGACCGCCGAAGCGGGAAACGCTGCGTCGCACTACAGTGTGCATCAGAAATTTGTCTATTTTTCACCAATACTTCACCACGCAGGCGGCGTTGGCAGACCCTGCGCACCCAGCAGTTCCTCCGCGAAGAGATGCATGACCAGACCCAGATCCAGCAGCTCGATCAGCTCGCAGTGCTGGTCAAGCTGCTCGGCGTGCGCTCGGGACACCAGATCGTCTACAGTAACATGGCCAAGGACATCCAGGTCGGCGTCGAGACGGTCAAGCGCTGGTGCGAGGCGCTCAGCAATCTGCATCATGGCCTCCTACTCAAGCCATGGTTCACCAGCGTCTCGTGCAGTCTGCGCAAAGAACCTAAGTGGTTCCTGCGTGATTGGGCCGAGATCGACGCTGTCGGCGACCGCGCCGAAACCTTCGTTGCCTGCCACCTGCTCAAGGCCATCGAGGGCTGGAACGATCTTGGATACGGAAAGTTCCACCTCGGCTACCTTCGCGACAAGGATAAGCGCGAGGTCGACTTCATCGTCATCCGCGACGGCAAGCCGTGGTTCCTCGCCGAGGTCAAGCATGCACACACCGCGATCAGCGATTCCCTGCGACGCTTCCAACACCAGACCACGGCCCCATTCGCATTTCAAATCGTGGTCGTGGCGGCGTACGTCGATGGCGACTGCTTTGCCAAACCGCGTAGCCCACTGGTCGTGCCCGCGAAGACCCTGCTTTCGCAACTACTGTAGTGACGAGAGGACGTCGCAGGGATGCTGGGCCAGCTTTAGTCCGTTTTCACCAATAGGTTGATCGGGCCCCTGCGCTAAACTGCGCGACATGGTCGGCCTTGGGGCCGAGATCGGATCGCCCCCACACACAACCTGTTGATGGACGTTCAGTAGCCCATCACTCCAACAATTTAAACTCTGCCATCACCGCCTGCCACGCAGTCAGCGCGGTGCGAGGCAGGCGGACCTCGTCGCCCTTGCGATGGCTGGGCATGGTGCCGGCCTCAAGCCGTTTGGCGATGAAGGTTGGGCTGCGGCCGGTGATGGTGGCGGCTTCGGCGGTGTCGAGGAGGTCGCCGGGGTCGGCCACGGTAACGCGCCAGATCGGTTCGCGGGTCAGTTCGTGGCGGGCCGATTTGCGGTCGCGGGCCATCAGTTCGGTGCAGGCGGGCAGCAGACGGGCGGCGGGGACGCCGGCGGCGGTGAGGCAGCGCACCTGGGCCTGCCAGAGTTCGAAGCAGCGGCCGGTGCGGGCTTCGATGGCGGGGATGCCCACGGTCAACCAGTCGGCGGCGAGCAGCGGCGTGCCAGCGCGGATCGCGCCATCGGCCAAGTCGGTGACCAGGGTGACCAGGTCCGCGTCGTCCAGGTCCGCGCGGGCGGTGGCGGCGACGATGGTGTGGCTGGCGGCGGCCAGGTCCCCGCCCAGTACCTGGCAGCTGGCGAGCAGGCCGAGTTCGTCCGCGTCCCGGCCGACGCCCAAAATGCCCAAGGCCTGGGCGATCCACCAGGCCAGGTCCGCCTGGCGCTCGGCCGCCACGGCGAAGCTGCCGCCTCGGGCCGCTGCCAGCCGCGCGGCCAGATCGAGCCAGGTGGCGCGCACGTCGGCGCCGATGCCGGGACCGGCGACCAGAGTCGGCCAGCGCGCCCCGCCGCTGAGCATGCCAGAGAGCCGCTCCAACGCTGCCGCCATGGCGGGCTGATCGGGGAAGCGCTCGCCCAAGGTGGTCAGCGCGTGGGCGCGGTAGTCCGGCTCAAGATGGCCGAAGAAAAGCTGCGGCACCGTCACTAGCCCCTGATCGTGCACCAGCACCGCCACCAGCACGCCTTGGGCGGCGCTGAACATCGCCGTGGCTTCGTCCCGGGCCTGCTCGGCCGTACGGCCCTGACCCTCGAACTGCCGCACCACCGCCAGCAGGTCGCCCGTGCCACGCTGGACCAACTCCGCCACCGCAGCCGTCAAGGTGGGCGGCATTGGCGCCAGGAAGGCTACATGAAACCCCGGCGCCCCCGAGATCATCTGAAAAGGATCGAAGCCGCCCTGCGTCGCCATGGATTGCAGATCGTTGGCAAAGGCAGAAAGGTCAGGGTCGGGCGCGGGCGAGGGCGAGGGCGTAGGCATGGGAACTTTGGGGCGTAGGGGAGGATCTGCCGTCGCGGGTCGCGGGGTCGAGAGGTCGACCGCACACCTCACGCCTGACTATGCGCAAGTAAACCGGGTGCCCCAACCAGCGCCAGCGACCCCGCGACCCCGCGACCCCGCGTAGGTGTCAAGGCAACCGCCCCCACCGCCGGATACCCCAGTCGACGCTGAGCAGCAACGTGATCAACAGCAGGGCCCAAGGAGTATCCCACCAGCCTTGGCGCTGCACCACGCTTTCGGCTTGGCGCAGGTCCCGGGGCAGGGCGGCGAGCAGGGCGGGGACGTCGGTGAAGACCTGGCCGCCGACCGCTTCGGCGAAGGCGGTGATGGCGGGCAGGTCGGCGCGGGGATCGCGCAGTTCTGCACCAGGAGCCAAAACCTGCAGGTCGGCGCGGTCGACGGTACGCGGGTCGATGCCCGAGGTCACGGTGGCGATCCAAGCGCCCGGCTCGGGCGCGGACAAATGCAGGCTGAAACCGGCGCCGTCCGCGGCGAGGCGCATGGGCAGTTCCTGACCGCCGGGCCCGGTCAGGGACACCGTGACGCCGGCGGGCGGGGCTTCGGGCGCAGCACCCACCGGCACCAGGCTGAGCTGCACGGCCTCGCCGCTGGTGACCCGCCGCGGGCTGGCGAAGAGACGCCAGGCGAGATTGGCATTACGCCGGCCGCTGGCGAGGAAGCGCAGCAGCTGACTGTGAAAGCGGTGCAGAAAGGTGTCACCCACATTACGACGCCAGCGCCAGGTGTCGTCCACCGCCAGCAGTAGCGCGTGGCCGGCATCATAGGCGCGGGTCACCACCAGCGGGTGGCCATCCTGATCGGTGGCCAGGATGTCGGCCCCGGGGCTGGCCTCGCCCACCGGGCAGGCGCCCAGCAGCGGCGGCAGATCGGGCCAGTCCCGTTCGCTGGCGGGTTCCAGCAAACCCTTGGCCACAGCCACGGCCGAGCGCTGCAAGCGATGCGGGGCCTGATCCAGGTAGGCTCGGGCGATGGTCGAGGCATCGGGCAGGGTGGCGGGGATGAGCGCGCCCAGGCGGGTGCCCTGATAGCCAGCGATCGCACCGGTTTCGCCGGGCATCCACAGCAGGCCCATGCCGCCCTTGCGCACCGCAGTCTCGATGGCGGACAATTCGGCGGGACGCAGCGCATCAATGGGCAGATCGGCCAGCACCACCACGTCCACCTGGGCCAGCTCAGCCGGCGACAGCGGGCGCTCGGGACCGCTGGGCAGGGTGCAGACTGCGGTCCAGCGCCGCCAGCGACCGTCGCTCAGGCAGGCCTCCACCTCGACGGTGGAATCGCGGCGCAGGGCCTGGGCCAGATAGCGCAGTTCATAGGTGGGGCGATGGCCCAGGATCAGCACCTTCAGCTTGCGCGCGCGCACCTGGACTTCGAGATCCTGCGTCACGCTGCGGCCGCCCTGCTCGACCCGCACGCTGACGCGCGCCGGTCCTTCTTTGCGGAACACTGCTTCCAGGCGGACTTCTTCCGGGACGACGGCGGCGGCCTCGGCGGCGGTAGCCGAGGCCGCCTCGACGCGGCGCTGCTCTTCACCGTCGACCAGCAGGGTGACCGTGGCCGGCGCGCCGCCCAGGGCGCGATGGTTGTAGCGCACGGTGACCGGTTCCAGTTCGTCCCGCGCCGCTTCACGGTTGACCAGCACTTCGTCGATCCACAGCTCGGGCTCCACTGCGGTAGAGCCCACCGCCAGCCACGCCACCCGGCCGGACTGACCACGCCAGGATTCTGCCGCGCGGCTCAGGGCCGGGCCCTCGGTGACGCGGCCATCGCTGACCACCACCAGCAAGTCGGGGCGACGTTCTGCCACCAGACGCTCCAGCTCGCTGCCCAGGGGGCTCGACTGGCCGGTGGCGGTCGGGACGCCCGGCGGCAGTACTCCGGCCACGCCGCCCATGCCCTGCCAATCGACGCTGAAACCACGCTCGGCGCCAGCCGTGGCCAAGCCGGCGGCCAGGGGCGCGACCACGGCGATGCGCGCGCTGCGATCGGGGGTATCGGTGCGCGCCATCGAGGCCGAGCGATCGACCACCACCACCACCCGGCCGGGCAGCAGCGTGGTGACGGTGGTGCGCCAGGCCGGGCCCGCGGCCAGCAACACCAGCAGTGCCAAGGCCAGGCTGCGGCTGCTGCGCGCGATGCGTCCGGCCACGCCGGCCGGGGCCGGGCCATAATAGCGCCAGCCCCACCACGCGGCGGCGACGGCCAGCGCCAGCAGGGGCGCCACCAACCACGTGGCGGGCAGGTGGGTGAATTCGAAGCGGGTGACGGCCGCAGCGGCGGCGGTGGCGGATTCAGGCGCCATAGCGTCTCCCGGCCCAAGCGGCCACGCGCCATTCGATGAAGGCCAACAGCAAGGTCAGGAGCAGCAGCCACGGGCCCAGGTCGGCACCTGCGGCGCGGGGCAGGGCGGCGGGCAGATCCGCTGCCGCACCCGGCGGGGGCACGCGTTCAAGCCGGGCCTCTTGCAGGCTGGGCAGCACCACCACCGATTCTTTGCCGGCACGCCAGACGCCCGGTTCGACCAGGAGCGGAGCGCCGACGGCGACCGCCACCGATGCGGTGCGTTCCAAACGCACGGTGCGGGGCGCGGGCGAACCCGCCACCCAGATCGGCGCGGCATTGGCCCGCTCACAAAGTCGACGGGCTGCCGACACCGCCCATTGGGGCGTGGCGCCGCGCGCGGCGAATTGCGCATCGCCAGCGAGGTCGACCAGCTCGACCACGATGTAGCCAGAGCCTGCCGGCACGGCCACCACCAGGGGATCGGCCCCGGCGCGCAGCAGCACCTCGACGCCAGGCAGGGTGGCGATGACCGGCACTGGGCCGATCCGCACCAAGCGCAGCGACTCGTCCAGCACCGCTTGGCCGGCGGCCAGTTCGCCGCCCGGCGCAGTGACCTCGCCGGGCACCAGGGCCGCCACCAGGGGCGCCAGGGCGGGATCGGCGCGCAGCCGGGCCAGCGACGCCCACATGACGCCGCCCTCCTGGACCCAGTCGCGCAGCCGGGTGCCATCGGCCAGCGCCGCGCGCAGGCCGATCAGGCCGCCTTGCGGCAGGGGCTCGGTGGCCAGCTGGGCCGGCCGCACTGTGCGCACCGACCCGGGTCCGTCCGCGCCCAGGGCTGCGCCCAGGAAATCGGTGTATTCTTGAATCAGCAGCGACGGCACTTGTTCCCGCACTGAGACCGGGAATTCCAGCAGATTGTCATAGGCCAGGCCGCCATCCACTAAGCGCACCCGCAGCAGGTGGTCACCGGCGGCCAAGGGCGGCAGGACGACCCGGGCGGTGGCGCCCGCCGCGACCGCGACGGGGGCATCGGCGGCAAGGAATGGTCCTTGGTCCACAGCCACCTGCACGCCCTGGGGGCGGCCCTGGATGTGCACGGTCAGGTCGGCGGGGCGGCCCGGGCGCAGCTCGGTGGGCGGCTCGACCCCGGCGATGGCCGCATTAGCCGCCGGACCACCCACCGCCCAGCGCGCCACCCGGCGGGCATGGGGCGTCAGCAGGCTGACTAGGCGCTCGCCGTCATCCTGTTGAAAGTCGCTGACCAGCAGCACGTCCGGCGCGCCGGCACAGGCCGAGATCACACTCGCCGCCTGCTCGCCGGTGGCGGCATCATCCAGGCCACCAGGCAGAGGCCGCGCCGCCACCGCAGCCAATGCGGCGCGCGCCTGGCTGCCGATGGCGGGGGCCTCGACCCGCACGCCGCCGCCCACCGTCACGATGGTGACGCGACGCCAGGCAGCCAGGCGCGGCTCCAGAGCCGCCTGCACCGCCGCCAAGGCGCCGGCATCGGCCCCCCGCGCTCCCATGCTGGCGCTGACGTCCAGCACCACCACCAGATCGCCACCGCCGCCCAGGCCCGCGATCGACGGCCGCGCCACCGCCAGAGCCAGGGCCGCCAGCACCAGACAGCGCAACAACAGCAAGAGCAGATTGGTCAGCTTCCAGCGCCGCTGCGCCCGTTGCGCCGCCGCTTGCAGCCAGCGCATCGCCGCCCAGGGCCGCGGGCGGGGCCGCTGGCGCAGCAGCAGATGGATGAGCACCGGTACTACGACCAGCCCGACACCGGCCAACAATGCGGGATGGAGGAGGCTGAACACTGCTGCGTCTTATGATGGAAGCCGAATGCGGAAAGGGGCAGGTTGAAGGTCCCTCCGGCGCTAGCGGCCCATCTGCGGCGTTGGTCGTCGGTCATGTGGCGCTGCCACACTCCGCTCCTCCCGCCTTGCAGCTGAACCACTAGCGCCGGAGGGAACAGACTTTTGGGTGAGTAGACAGCCTGCAAATAGCGGCCCATCTGCGGCGTTGGGCGCCCGTCGAGTGGCGCTGCCACATTCCCTCCGGCGCTAGTGGCCCATCTGCGGCGTTGGTCGTCGGTCGAGTGGCGCTGCCACACGCGACCTGACAAATCGCTGATTGCAGAGCTACGCCAATGACGTATAGTCAGGACATGTGCTACGTTTGGGATTCCGAGAAGGAAGCCGCCAACCTAGCACGTCATGGCGTCGACTTCGCCACCGCCACCCAGGTGTTCGCTGACCCGAACGCTCTCACCGACTACGACGCGGAGCACAGCCGAGAGGGGGAGGACCGATGGACGACCATCGGAATGGTGGGTGGCATTCTCATGCTGGTCCGGGTGACCTGGGCCGATCGCGACGACGACAACACGATCCGCATCATCAGCGCACGCCTTGCCGACCCCAAGGACCGGGCGCTCTACCTGGATGGGTGACCTATGACCATAATCCGTAAGACCGGCGAGGACCTCCGCGCCCACCGTCCCGACCCGGCGATGATCGCCCGGCTGCGGGCCAAGCGCGACCAGGACAGCACGCCTGATGACGATGAAACGACCGGCGAGCCGATGTTCCGCATCCGCGAGGCCGTTCGCCGGCGCATCATCGCTGGCGCGTATCAGCATGGCGACGTGGCGAGCTTCCGTGCAGCGTTCCGTGGCGTGAGTCAGGCCCGGTTTGCCGAGGCGCTGGGGATCAGCATCGACACACTCCAGAACTGGGAGCAGGGGCGTCGCCAGCCTGACGGCCCGGCTAAGGCCCTGCTGCGCCTCTTGGCTCGACACCCTCGCCTGCTGGCGCATGACCTCATGCCGACGCTCGGCGCTGGTTGATGTTATGGGCGAACGCTGAGCCACAGGTTTCCTGTCCGGCGACTCGGCGGCTGACAAGCCGGTGGGGTTCAGTAGG
>JBBQTJ010000095.1:0-10713 GCA_038213315.1 Planctomycetota bacterium | reverse complement strand
AGCCTAGTGATCGGCGCCGAGTACGTGAACAATATGGGCAATGACCTGGATGAGGACACCAGCTGGATCGGCATCGATGTGACCGGCCACCTGAATGGCCTGTCAGCCCTGGCTGAAATCAAAATGCTGGAGAACAAGCAGCCCGTCGGCGATTCGGTCAAGGGGCAGTATATCGCCATCCAGGCCGGCTACGCGTTCAAGCTGGACAGCGGCTACGTGGTCGAGCCCGCCCTGCGCTACTCGCTCATCGACAACAATACCGATGCGGACGAGGCAGTCGGTTACGGCACCACCACCGAAAATGGTGCTTCGGGCACCGCCATCGACATTGGCGCGAACTGGTACTGGAAGGGCCACAACAACAAGACTCAGTTGGCCCTGCAGTTGTGGTCGGCCGAAGAGGGCGACGCGGATGCCACCGTTCTGCGCCTGCAGCAGAATTTCGCCTTCTGATCTGACGCTTCGATTCCTTGTGGTATGCTCCAGCACCCTCGCCGGGATTCCGGCGGGGGTGCTGTCTTCACGAACACTTCACATGGGCTTCTTCGTCACTTCACAGAAAGTGGCTACCACCCGCCATCCATCCACCCCTCCTCAGGAGAACCCAGTGACCCTCAGCCCGACTCTCTCCCGTATCGTCACTGCCGCCGGCGCGCTCGCCCTGGTGGTAGCAGCCACCCCGGCCTTCGCCGTCTCCGTCAAGGACGACCTGGTCTCGGTGGGCATCAAGGGCCAGCTCCAGCTGCGCGCCAACATCCTCAACGACGTCACCTACCAGCCGGCTGGCGCTGCCGCCTCCTACTCCCAGGACTTCGACAGCGTCACCTTCGCCGCCCGCCGCGCCCGCTTCGGCTTCAGCGCCAAGATGGGCAACAACTGGAAGGGCAACTTGATCATGCGCGCGGGTGAGACCGCAGGTATCAGCCCCAACGCCACTGCTGGCGGCCAGCCGTCCGACTCAGCGCCGGTAACGATGTACTACGCCAATGTTTATTACACTGGCAAGACTGGCGACATCGAGCACGAGGTCGGCATGGGCCTGGACAAGCCCTTCACCGGTGAGAGTGCGATCAGCAGCAGCGCATACCTGCTGCCCACCGAGCGCGTGACCTCGCTGAACTCCTCGGTCCGCGGCTACGGCGTCTTCTACAAGATGACCGGCCAGTTCTTCGCCCTGGGCGTCGGCCTGGTGAACGGCGAAAATGAGGTCAATGCCGCCAACGGCACGGCCGCGGCCCCCATCGGTGCCATCGGCGAGTCGCGCTACAACGGCCAGGACAAGTTCACCTACACCGTCCGCGCCGAGATCGCGCCTGGCGCCAAATTGTGGACCGCCAAGAAGCAGGAATCCTGGGCCGGCAAAGAAGGCACCCAGATCGTGCTGGGCGCCGAATACGTCAACAACATGGGCAATGACGCGGTTGGTGACAGCAGCTGGTATGGTGTCGACCTGACTGGCCACTGGAACAACCTCTCGGCTTTGATCGACTACCGCCAGATCACCAACGAGTTTGGCGGCGGCAACGGCGCCCTGGCGCCCACCGCTGCGAACGTGATCGAGGATGTCGATTCCACCGCCTTGGCCATCCAGGCCGGTTGGGCCTTTAAGCTCGACAGCGGCTATGTGATCGAGCCTGCCGTCCGCTACTCGATGTTCGATGCCAACACTGACAACGACAACGAGGCGTCGAACTACGGCACCGGCGAATACGGCGGTTCTGGCAACAGCATCGACCTCGGTGTGAACTGGTACTGGAAGGGTCACAACAACAAGACCCAGCTGGCCTATCAGATGTGGTCCGCCGAGGATGGCGATGGCGATGCCAGCATCGTGCGCCTGCAGCAGAGCTTCGCGTTCTGAGCTGAGCTTATCCGACATTGGCCACAAGTGTGGTTCGTCGACCCCGCCGGGATCTCCCGGCGGGGTTTCTTTTTGTACACGGAACGCGGCCCTCCAGGGCCGCTTGCCATGGCGTTCACCGGCAAGCAAACACCGCCAGAAGCCGACCATGGTGGAACGGAGGTTCGGTGGCATCACTGGTGTGCGCAGCTGGTCGCGGGCCTCCCCTGGACGGATGCGGCACTCGCCGGCATGCTAGCACCCAATGGACCTCGCCTCCTGGCATCGCGACTTGCTGGTGGAATTCGGGGCGGCTGCCGGGCGGCTGCTGGACCAGGCTGAGGTCACCATCGCGGTGGTGCGGGATGACCCGGCTCGTGCCTGGCGCGATCTGGAGCAGGTCCTGACCGGGTCCAGCCGGGCCGCCTGGGTGCGGCAGTTCAGCGAGGATCCCCTGGCCCTGGACCTCTTTCTGGGGTTGGGCGGCCTGAGCCGCTATGGCCTGGACGTGGTCCGCCAGTTCCCCGGCGCCTTTGCCGAAGCCGTGCAGGAACGGCAATTCCGCCAGGTCTGGGGCCGGCAGGTCCTGCGTATGCACCTGACCGCCACGCTGGAGGCCCTGGGAAGCGTGGCGGCCCGTGCCGATGCGGTGGGCCGCTTCAAACATGCCCAGTTCCTGCGCATCCTGCTGGCGGACCTTGATGGTCGCATGGGCTTCCCGGCGCTGGTCAGCGAATTGTCTGATATCACCGCCGTGGTGACCCAGGCCTGCCTGGATCTGGCCCGGCAGCGTCTCGCCCGTGTCGACCCCGTGGCAGCCGATGCGGGCGCGCTGCGCTTTGCGGTGGTGGCGATGGGCAAATTGGGCGCCCGCGAGCTGAATTATTCCAGCGATGTCGACTTGATCTTCCTCTACGAGACCGCCACCGGGGTCGATGGCCACGAGGCTGCGCAGCGCCTGGGGCGTGAGCTGATCGCCGTGCTGGAGCAACCCGGCGATACCGGCCGGGCCTATCGGGTGGATCTGCGCCTGCGTCCTGAAGGCGATCGGGGCGAACTGGCGCTGGGCCTGCGTGAAACCATCGACTATTACTGGTCGGTGGGGCGCCCGTGGGAACGTCAGGCGATGTTGAAGGCGGGGTACCTGGCCGGCGATGAGCACCTCTTCGGCCGCTTCGCCGCCGCGATGTCCCCGTGGATCTGGACCGCTGATCCAGCCCCCGAGGATCTTGATGAGGCCCGCAGCATGCGCCGGCGCATCGAGGAGCGCGCCCGCATCAATGATGTGAAGACCGGTGCCGGTGGCATCCGCGATATCGAATTCCTTGCCCAGTATTTCCAGCTCGCCTACGGTGGACGCATTCCCGACCTGCGCGTGCGCGACACCCTGACTGCCTTGCGCCAGCTGGCGGACCGGGCCTTGCTGCCACGCCGCCATGCGGACGAGCTGGCCGAGCACTACATCTGGCTGCGCACCGTTGAGCACCGGCTGCAATGCTGGGATGATCGGCAAGAGCATGAAGTACCCCGGAGTGATCCTGACCGCGCGGCCCTCGCCTTTCGCTGTGGCCTGCGGGAGGCCGATCGTCTGGCCCAATTCGATGCCGAACACCGCCGTCGCCGCGCCAGGGTGCGCGAGCTGTGCGAACGGCATTTCCTAGGCGTGACCCACGAGCAGGACGCGGCCCTGGCCATGCTGGTGCGCGGCGAGGCGGCCCCCGAACTGGCGGCGACGGTACTGGCCCCGGCTGGTTTCACCGATCTGAAGCGGGCCGCGGCGGATCTGCGCCGGCTGGCCGATGAGCCGTTCTTTCTGGTATCACGCGCCCGTACCGAGCGTCGACTTGCCGAATTGCTGCCCCTGCTGCTGGCCCAGATCGGTCTGACCCCGGACCCGGACCAGACGCTGCAAAATCTGGTGAAGGTGGTGCTGGCCGTCGGTGGCCGGGCGACCTTCTACGATCTGTTGGCGGCGCGCCCCGATCTGATGGCGCTGGTGGTTGATCTCTCCGGCTGGTCGGCCTTTCTGGTGCAGTTGCTGCAAGATCATCCTGGTCTGACCGACGACCTCTTCGATCAGCTCAATCTGGCCCGTGGCTCCTCGGGACTGCTGCTCGCCGAAGCCCGGGCCGTGGTCCAAGGCCTCAATGATCCGGTGCCGCCCCTGGCTTTCATCCTGGCTCGTGAAACCGCCATCACCGCAGTGCACGATCTGCAAGGCTCCTGGGATGTGGAGCACGTCGGTCAGCGGCTCTCGCTGGTGGCTGAAACCGTTGCCGAAGTGCTGCTGGCACGCGTGGTGCAAGATCATGCCCGCCAGGCCGGCATTCCCATGGCCGCCGGTCGGCCGACCCGCTTCGCGATCCTGGGGCTGGGCAAACTGGGTGGCCGTGAACTGAGCTATGTCAGCGATATGGACGTGATCTTCGTCTGCGATGGCGGGGGCCAATGCCCCAAGGTCGAACGTGACGGCGAGACCTTCTGGGACCGCGTGGCCCAGGATTTCAGCCGCCGCCTGGCCGAGGGTCAGCTGTACGAATTGGATCCCCGGCTACGCCCCTGGGGCGACGCCGGTCCGCTGGTGAGCACGGTGGAGGGCCTGCGCACCTATTGGGGCCAGGACCGCGATCTGTGGGAGCGGCTGGCCATGCAGCGGCTGCGGCACCTGGCCGGGGATCCCGGCCTGGGTGCAGAGGCCGTAGCGGTGATCCTGGGTGCGGCGCGCGGTGCCCCGCTGCCCGCCGATGCCGCCGCCCAGGTCATCGCCATGCGCCATCGCTTGGCAGCGAGCGTCGCGGGCAAGGACCACGTGAAGCGCGGCTCCGGCGGCTACGTGGATGTAGAGTTCATCGTCCAGTTCCTGAGCCTTGGCCTGCCCGCCGGCAGCCTGCCGGCCATCCCGGCCACCCTCACCACCCTGGCCGCTCTGGCCGTAGCCGGACGCCTGCCCAGCGACGCCGTAGCGCCCCTGGGCGAGGCGTTGACGCGCCTGCGCTTCATTGAGAACCGCCTGCGCCTGGCCATCGGCAAAGCCACCTCGACCCTGCCGGTGCTTGAGCACGAACGGGACATCCTGGCACGACGCTGCGGCTATGTGGATCGGGCCGCGCTGGCCGCAGATCTGGCGCGGCTGCGCGGAACGGCCCGCGATTGGTTCACCCGTCTGATTGGCTGAGCCATGCTAAGCGGGTCGTTTCCCCCTTTTCAAGCCGGGTGATCGCGCGATCTTCCCGCGATGAGTTCTCAACAAGCCCCCGCCCTGGATCGTGTGCAGATCCTGCTGTTGGCCCTCTTCGGTCTGTTCAGCGCCTTTTTCATCGTCGGCGACATCATCGGCGGAAAGTTGTTCGAGTTCAGCATCTTCGGTCTGGTCCCCGGCCACCTTGGACTGGGCGATGGCAAGTTCGTGGCCACCGTTGGCATCCTCGCCTTTCCGCTTACCTTTTTGCTCACCGACATCATCAATGAGTACTTCGGCAAGCGCGTGGTGCGCCTCTTCACCCTGCTGTCCATCAGCGTGATGTTGTTGCTTCAGCTCGTGGTCCAGGCGTCGATCAACGCCACCACCGTCAGTTTCACCCCGGGGGTCAGCGCCGAGCAGTTCGGTGCGGCCTACTCGCTGGCTCTGGGCCAAAGCTGGATGATCGTGGTCGCTTCAACCACCGCCTTCGCCATCGGCCAGCTCCTGGATGTGAAGGTGTTCGGCGCCCTGCGACGCCTCACCGGCGGCCGCATGCTGTGGCTGCGGGCCCAGGGCAGCACCCTGGTCAGCCAGGCCATCGACACCGTCGTGGTCATTGGCCTGGCCTTCATGATCCTGCCCATGCTCACCGGTGGTAATGCGTGGTCGATGTCCAACTTCCTGACCGTCTGCACCACCAACTATCTGATCAAATTCGGCATCGCAGTGGCCAGCACGCCGATCCTTTACATTGTGCACCTCGCCGTCGAGCAATGGCTGGGTCATGACACCGCGGCCAAGCTGAAGTCGGCTGCGCACGAGTAGTCGCGCGTCGTGACAGCCGTCTGTCGCCATGGCGGATCGGGACACCTGGCTGCCTACCGAATGGTTCCCTATCTTGGGCGCGTAGATTCTCAGCAGCACCGCCGCTCGCGAAATTTATTAGTGTGCAATATACATACCGCAGCGTGTCCACCCACCGACTGGCGGAGCCCCGATGACCACCATCCATGCGCGGATCTTTACCAGCGGGAACAGCCAGGCCATCCGGGTGCCAAAAGGCTTGGCGTATCCGCAGCATGGGCATGACCTCGTCGTCCGACGCGACGGTGACCGGCTCATCCTTGAGCCGGCGCCGGTCCAAGACTTCTCGGCCGCCTTCTGGTCTCTGATCGGCTCACTGCCGGATCATGAGCGTGCACCGCAGGTACCGCAGCAGTGCGCGCCGTTGTTTCCATAGTTCCCATGATCACGCATCTGTTCGACACCAACATCATCAGTTCCCTGATGCGGGCCCGGCCGCCGGTGGTGATGGATCGGCTCCGGGCGCTGGGCCCTGAGCGGGTGGCGGTGAGCGTCATCACCGCCATGGAACTTCGGCACCGGGCCGACCTGCATCCCAAGGCGGCCAGATACCACGGCGCCATCGATGTCCTGCTGCGTGAGATCCCCACCGTGCCCCTGCCCATCGAGGTCACTACCATCGGTGGTCGCCTACGCGCCACCCTGCGGCAGGCCGGGCTCGCCATGGGCGACCTCGACAGCCTCATCGCCGCGCACGCGCTGGCGGCCGGGCTCATCCTGGTGACCAACGATGGCGACTTCGCGCGGGTCGCAGGTCTGCGGCCCGAAAACTGGGCGGCAGCATAACGCGCGTCTGCGGGGTCAATTGAGCGACCAGCCACGCTACGAGTGATTCTATCGGTGAAGAATCAGTTGGCGGGCACCAGGTCGCGCACCTCAACCTCGGGCTTCATGCCGCCGGCTGGGCTGTCATCGCGAGGTGGCTGTGAATATCCTCTTCGTCTCGCTCACTGCGGCATGCCGTGCACCCATCTGCCCGTGTCAGCTTGACCGTCCCCGTCGTGCCCCAGCCCGTCCAGGATCAAGGAAGGCGAACGATCCGGCCTTGGCCGCCAGGAGTGTTTCGACCAGGGTGGGGACGGCCCGCAGCCGGCGAGTCCGGTCTACAGTAGACCAGGGGTGGACACCTTCATCGGTCAGGAACTGAATGCCGGAGAGGAGGATCTCGGCGACCTCCAACGGGTGTTCGGTGCGGAACACGCCCTCAGCACACCCGTCACGGATCAGTTGCGCGAATACCGGCGCCAAGCGCTGAACCAGGGAGACCAGCAGCCGGGTATGCAACGTCACATTCCCAGCCTGGTGCAAGGATGCGGTGGCCGACCGTTCTTCGGCGTTGCGCGCGTCGCGATTGAACAGCACCCGCATCTTGGCGAGGGCTCCGCCGGTGCAGGCCTCGACGGCTTCCAGGCGGCGGGTCACATAGGCCTCGGCCATGTGCTCGACCACGGCGTCCAACAGGTGGTCTTTGGACGGGAAATAGTGGTAGATCGTCCCTTTGGCGATGCCCAGGACGCACATCACATCGTTGGTCGTGGTGGTGTCGTAGGTCTGCTTGAGGAACAGGCGCTTGGCGGCTTCTAGGATCTCCAGCCGGCGGACATCGGGTTCTTTCACGGTGCGCATAGAAATCTCCAGGTGGAGCTACCGACCGGCTGCCGGTCGATAGCCATGCGGACAGCGTCACGCTCCGCCAGCACCGATCAAGCTTCGCCGGGAGTCGACAGCGCGGTGTGCGATCCAAGCGGCGGTGATCACTAGGCCCACAGCCACCAATCCGATGGCCAGATTGCCGGCGACGGCAGCAGGGCCCATGGATCCGTCCCGATGCCCGGCCAGCACCTGCAGTACATTGCCGAGGAGCATCGCCACGCCTGACGCCCCGAGCACGGCCGTGCGCATCACCGGTTGCAGCAGCGACCAACCAAGGAGGACTCCCCAGGCGCCCTGCATGGCCAGGCCGCCGACCACCAGGTCCATGGGAGCTGTTCCAGCAAGCCACGACCGCGCCCATCCGACGATCCCGATGATCTGCCCGACCAGGATCACCGTCAGGATTGCGAACACATACCAGTTGCGCCAGGGGAATGAAGTCTGGGCGGGAACCTGAGCCTCAGGCCTTGTGGTGGGTTGGCACAGGTGCTGCCGGCGCAGCAGGACGACGGCGACGCCAGTCAGCACCAGCGTCTGCACGCACTTGGTCGCCTGGGTGATGTCGAGGGCCTCCTGCGACAGGTTGATGAAGAAATGGAAGACGATGGCGGCCAGGATGCTCTTGCGGTGGTGCAGGCAGACCCAGCTGATGATGACCCCCATCGGCACGATGCCGACGAAGAAGTTGAGCGCATACAGCGGCGACTCAGCGACCAGTCCCTGCTGGTAGGAGCCGTCCACCAGCACCAGCGGCAGATGCCAGAGCGACCACAGGACGCCGAATAGGATCGTAGCGGTGGTCATGTGGAAGCGCTGCTGCAGGGCGTCGAAGGCGTAGCCACGCCAGCCCAGTTCCTCGAACCCGGCCGCGAGCAGCAGTACCAGCAAGGCGGGCACGGCTCCGATCGAGAATGAGAATCCTTCGGCGAGTCTCAGCTGTTCCCAGGAGCCGCCGAAAGGGACCGAGAGGGTGATCGCAAGCACCACGGAGGCCGGCATCAGCAGGCACATCGCTAGCAGCGCCAGTGGCCGGATCCGTTGCACATCAAACAGGCGTTGCCGGTGCTCGCGTTGGATGACCGGGTCGCCAGAGCGTCGGATCAGCCACATCGAGATAAGCCAGGGAGACATGAGGCCCAGCAGCAGCAGGCCCACGGCGATGGCCCGTCCACCCTCGCTGCGGGCGATCAACGCCGCCAGTACCCAGAGCACGGTTGTGGTTGTGAAGACGGCGGAAAAATACAGCGTGGGACGGTAGCGGAAGGTGGTTGGCATGGCGGTATTCCCGGAGTCGATGTGTGGCAGGTGATGCGGGTTCATGGTTAGAATCCGTAGCCGACGAGGACGCCGGACAGCCAGGTCGTTTCATCGTAGAACGCCAGGTTCGAATCCGTCCCCATGGCGCCGACGAGGGCGGTCAGGGTCACCCCGGGCCATCCGCAGACATCGACGGCGGTCGTCGAGACCGTCGCCCGATAGTTCACATCATGTCTGCGTTCGTCGAAGATCGGGTGATCGGCCCGATAGCGGGCTGTCCCCACCTCGCCGTCCAGACCCCAGACCAGCCCACGCCACGGAACCTGAAATACCACGCCGGCTCGCGCACCGTCAGAGGAAGAGGCTGTCCCCTCGAGATCCTGCCGGTCGATCACGAACCGGGGACGCCACGTGATGGCTCCGGCAGTTCCGGCGTAGGACAACGACCAAGTGTGCACCAAGCCTGCGCGGGCGAGCGAGGGCCAGATCCTACCTGATGCATCATCATCGATCTTGATGGACCGCAGGCTCACCGCGAGGTCGAACGCTGTCCCAGCGACACCGTGCAGCGCGGCGTCACCACCCATCGCTTGGCGGCTGGTGCGAGATCTGGGTTGGTCGACCTGATACGGCTGCCGCCAGACGTCCTCCTCGAAGCCGTAGAACCCCGAGGCCTCGACGCGGCCGAGGCAGGTTCCGAACTGTAATCCTGCTGAGGCGCCCGATTCCTCGAGCGGCAAGCGGACAAACAACTCCGGACCGTCGTGCCCGAGTCGAAGTGCCAATTCTCCGCTGACGCCCGCCTGCAACGAGGTCCTGTCATCCGTCTGGCCATCTAGTCCTGCGATGGTTTCTGGTCCGATGTCGGGATTCATCCTGGTGTAGGAGCGCACGACGAACGCCCCGACCTGCAGGCGACCGGACCAGTGGACGTCATCGTCCTGCCGCTCTGGTTCGACCTGCATGCCGATGGCCGGGGCCACGTCGGCAGCTGGCATCACTCCCGCTGCCAGCAGACCCAGGGCGACTGCCTGGGTTGCCCGCCATATCTTGGGAGGAATGGCCTGTTGGCCGAGACCGATCCTCAACTGCCTGACTGAGTGGACGCGCATGGCGATCTCCTAGTTGGGAGGTCCCATCTTGATAACGACCGACCGTCGGTCAATAGATGGACCGACCGTCGGTCAATAGCGGAGCGACGACGAGGAGACGCACGCTGCGGAGCTCAGATCGCCGGCATCACCGGGCGACGGTGAACATGTGACAGGTTCTTCTGGCGCCGGTCATCCAGGAGGCTCTGCTGGATTTGATCGCTGCCGACCATGGAACGCATTAATCTGCGTGGAATGGTCGAAGAGACGGCATCGGGTCACGCGGGCCGCGGAGAAAGCCAGGTAGGGCTCACCACCGCCCCTTCCGCTTGCCGGCTTCCTTGACCATGCGCCCGAACTGTCGCTCGCGGGCGTGGCGCTCGTGGCGGCGTTCGCGGTCGTAGGCAGCTTCACGCTCCAGCTTGGCCCAGTCGTCGAGTCGATCCGCCGGTAGGTCACCCCGGTCGATGGCCGCCTGCACGGCGCATCCCGGCTCGCTCTGGTGGGTGCAGTCGCGGAAGCGGCAGCCCTCGGCCTGGGCCGCCAGATCATAGAAGCCGGCGTCGAGATCACTGGCCTCGGCAGAGAGGGCCAGTTCGCGCATGCCCGGCGTGTCCATGATCACCGCGCCGGACGGATGCGGGATCAGCACCCGCCCGGTAGTGGTGTGTCGACCGTGGCTGTCGTCCTTGCGCACCGGTCCGGTGGCCTGCGCCTCCAGGCCGAGCAGGCGGTTGATCAGCGTCGACTTGCCGACGCCGGACGAGCCTACGCAGGCGATGGTGTGGCCCGGGGTCAGGTACGCGGCCAGGGCTTCCATCCCGACC
>JBBQTJ010000094.1:0-10787 GCA_038213315.1 Planctomycetota bacterium | reverse complement strand
CCAACAGGCAAAAGTGCGTGATCTGCTGAAATCACTGTAGTTTCGTGGGGTGGAGGGGGGTGTCTCTGGGGCACCTGCTGACCACCCGACCGCACTTGTCCGACTCCACCTTTGACAGCCGGAGTCAGATCGCGTATGGTCTCCACTGACTGACCCTTGAGCGGGATACAGGAACTTCCATCACCGGAGGTTCTGCCCGCGCTCCGGTCGCGAGGTGAGCGCCGCATGATTCTCATCAACCTCTTACCGCCCGAGCTGCGCCGGAACCGGTCCTCGGTGAACCCAGCCATGGCCGCCATGGCCGCCGGCGCCGCTGTCTGCGTGCTGCTGGGCGCGCTGCTCCTCTGGGTCCACCTGCGCATCGGCCATGCCCGCACCGAGCTCGATGCCGCGGTCGCCCAGCTCGCGGAAAAGACCAAGCTGGCAGAAGAGGTTCAGGCCCGCAAGGATGAGATCGTCCGCGCCACCGAACACCGGCAGACCGTCCTCGCCCTCTTGGCGCGCAAGGTTTACTGGGCCCGGACCATCGACGACTTTGCCAGCCTGCTGACGACCCGTTGGCCCGGCTTCGAGGTGTGCTGCACCGATCTCGCCATCAGTCCGGTGGCGCAAAGGGTGGTCAAAGGCGCCACTGCTGAGACGATCAACTACGCTTTCTCTGCCCGCTATCGCCTGGTCGGCGAGGAACTGGACCGCGCGGGCGATTACGTGCGTAAGTTCCTTGACGATACCGAGGCCAGTGTCTTCTGGACTGGCCATGGTTTCGTCGAAAAACCGGACAAGACCTACCTTGGCGACGCGCCCCAGTGGCTGTCGGAGGTCTCGCGCGTCTCTGTGGATTGCGCCATGGTGTTCGAGCGCCGCAAAGAGATCGTCGTGGCCAAGCTTGCACCCACCCCAGCGGCAGCTCCTAAGAGCGGAACGGGGAAGTGACCATGAGCCTGGTCCAACGCTTCAATGCGATGCCGAAGAAGCAGCAGATGCTGCTGGGCATTGGCCTGCCGATGGCGGGTGCCCTCGCCCTGCTGTGGTTTACCAACAAGGCGCTGGTCGAACTTGGTCCCGATGAGCGTTTGCCCGGCTTCATGCAGAAGTCTGGCGGCCTGTGGGGCGACATCGCCAGCAAACGTGACGAGATCGCCACTCAGGAGGCCATCATCGCCGAGCTTCCGGCCATCGAGCGTCAGATCAAGGCCATCCGGGGGGACATCGCCGCCGCCGAGCAGCGCCTACCCCGCGCTGCGGAAAAGGCGCAGATGCGCGAGACCATCCAGCGTCTCGCCCGGGAGATCCCAGCCGAGGTCGGGGTGGTGAAGTACCTGTCGTTGAAGATCTTCGAAGAGGGAGAGAAGACCGCAGCCAAGGGGTCCAAGAAGTCGGCGGTTGAATACCGCACCGTCACCTATCAGACCGAGGTGCAGGCCGACATGAACGGCATCATCAAGTATGTAGAATCGATCGAGAAGAACCCCCGCTTCATGAGTGTGAACTCGCTCAGTCTCAAGCCTGGCAATATCACCTTCGACGCCAGCACCGGCAAACCGGTCCTGGGTCTGCACACTGTGCGCCTCGACATCGTCACCTACGTCTACACCCCGGGGAAGGGCTGATGCGCCACCTCCCACTCTCTCTGCTGTTGCTGACCCTGGCCGGCGGACTGTCCGCTGCCGAGCCGGCCTCGGCCTCGGCCACCGCCGCGCGGCCTGCGCCAGCGGCCACTGCGGCCGCGCGCAGCGCCACCGGTGGTATCGAAGCCGCCACCCTCATCGATGAGGACGATTGGGTCTTCGAGCCCATGGTCGGCCGGGTCGACATCTTCCATGACATCCCCGAACGTCTGCGGGTGCAGCGTCAGGCGGCCGACAAGCAAGACGTCCCGGATGTCAACGCCAGCAAGGGCGATCCGCGCAAGGATATGGCCGCTTATGCCAAAGAGCAGGCCGACCGCATCGAAAAACTAGTCGCGGCGCGCAAGTTCGACGACGCGGTCAAGACCGGCGATGTGGCGATCAAGAATCTTGAGCGCTACGCCGGCGATGCCGACATCGAGCAATGGCTGAAGACCATCCGCGCCTATCGCGACCAGGCCGACGAGGCCCTGACCCGCGACGAGGCCCAGGCCCAGTTCGACGCCCTGCAGTTGCAGATCACCGGCATCCTCTGGGCCGAAAGCGGCCAGCGCCTGGTGATCATCGCCGGCGAGCCCCGCGCCTTGGCCGTCAACGACCGGGTGCGCGACTGCGTGATCATCACCATCGATTCCGATCGCGTCGACTTCCGGTTCCACTGGAAGCGCAAGCGTTTCGAGTTTCCCCGTTATGTCGGCGAGTCGCCCGTGGCGACCACCGCGACCAAGTCCCCAGCTAAGCAGCCCTGAGCGTCCCTGAAGCGAGATAGCCCCATGCGACTCCAGCACTTGCTCATCCCCAGCCTTGCCGCCCTCGTCATGGGTGCGGCCCCGGCTGTCGAGACCGTGACCGCCCCGACGCCCGGCGCCGCGCCGGCCGGCGAGGACGGGTCGAGCATCACCATCGAAACCAGCGACAAACCCCTCGACACGGTCCTGCAATGGATCAGCCGTCGTGCGGGGGTGAACGTGGTCTGCAATGAAGAGGATCAGCCGCGCATCACCGTGCGCTTGGTCAACGTCACCTGGCAGGAAGCGGTGCAGCAGATCGCGGCCAAGTACGACCTGGTGGTCGAGCGGACTTCGGATCGCGTCTGGCAGCTCACCCGTCCGCCGAAAGTGCGGATGGAATTTCAGGATGCTCGTCTCCCGGTGGTGCTCGAAGCCCTCGCCCGGCAGGCCAACATCAACATCGTCATCAGTGGCGAGGTCAGCCAGGACGCCCGGGTGTCCATGACCCTGAATGGGGTGCCCTGGCGCGAAGCCCTGGACGTCATCGTGCGCGCCTCGGGCTACGCCTGGATCGAGCAGGAATACAACATCATCCGCATTGTCTCGCCGTCCGCGGTGCAAAAGGATCTGGTCACCCGCATCTACCACCTGAACTACACCCAGGCGCCTGATGTGGCCAAGGTGCTGGAGGCGACCCGCAGCGCCGACGGCAAGGTGGTGGTCGATGCCCGCACCAACAACCTGATCGTCACCGACACGCCCCCGGCGCACGACAAGCTGGTGCTGATCCTTGAAAAGCTCGACAGTCGCACCCGCCAGGTGCTGATCTCGATGAAATTCGTCGAATTCATCGATAGTGACGTGCAGAAGCTGGGCTTCGATCCGATCAACCTGACCATGGATGTGGCCAATGTGGGCCAGCTCGGTGCGGCCTTCTCGCCGTTCAACGCCACCCCGGCGGCTACGGTGGGCCTGGCCCGCACGCTGACCAACGTCCCCACCACCACCGGCAATGTTGGCGGCAACGTCACCTTCGAGGCGATCACCTCGTTGAATTCAACCGAGGTCCTGCAGGAACCCCAGTTGCTGACCTTGGACAACACCGAGGCCAGGATCTTCATCGGTCGCAAAGTGTCCTTCGCGGAAGAGACGGTGTCCAATGAGAACGGTGTCCTCATCCGCACCTTGCAAGAGGCTAAGTCCAGCCCGATCGAGGATGGCATCACCATCACCGTGACCCCCAGCATCACCACCGACGGCTTTGTCTCGCTGAAGCTGGATGCGAAGTTCGAGGACGGCGTCCTGCGGACCTATACCAACAAGGCGAATCCCAACGATCCCAACGCCTCGCAGATCCAATTGCCCGAGATATCAGTCACCCAGACCACCACCAGCATCATGGTCGCGGATGGCCGCACCGGCACCATCGGCGGCTTGCTGAAGAACCGCGGCAGCCAGGACGTGCGTAAGGTCAGCGGCCTGGGCGACATCCCCGGCTTGGGTTGGCTGTTCAAGAAGAAAACCGACAGCGTGGAACGCCGCAATCTGACCATCTTCATCACGCCGCGCATCATCCGCCTGGATCAGAAGTCCGAATACGAGCAGCGCCTTGACCAGATGAAGGAGCGGCTCGGCGGGAAGTGAGGCGACGGTCGCCGCGAATAGGTCGCGCCACGCTGGTGTCCGTTGGTGCCCACCATTGGTGTTGGCGGCACGATCCAGCCTTGGCTGCCTCTCAAGCGGGTGGCTCGCCCCAGAGGCGACGTGCGTCACTGACGGCAGCGCGCCCCGACCCCCATAGTGACTGCGTCCCGCGTCCCTCCCTTGCGCGGCCCCGCCCTGCCTGAATACTGGCTGCTTCATCGCGCAGGTGCCGGAGTGCGCCGCGCGTCCACCTCTTCTCTTTCAGGTCTCAATGGGTTCCCACATTTTGATGAACGTCCTCGACGAGCAGGAATTGCGCGTCGGGGTCATCCGTGACGGTCGGCTTGAGGGCCTGGTGCATGAGCGCCTGGGCGACGGCCAGCACCTCGGCAACATCTACAAGGCCAAGGTGGCCAATGTCGAGCCTAGCCTTGATGCGGCCTTCCTTGACCTGGGGGTCGGTAAAAACGGCTTCATCCACGTCGATGAACTGGTGCACGACAAGGGCAAGAACAAGCGCATCGAAGACATCCTGAGGCCCGGCCAAGAGATCATCGTCCAGGTCACCAAAGAGGCGATCAAGGACAAGGGGCCATGCATGAGCATGTACCTCAGCGTCCCGGGGCGCTATCTGGTGCTGATGCATTCCGACGAGGCCAAAGGGGTCAGCAAGCGGATCGAAGATCCCGCCGTGCGGCGCCGCCTGAAGGGCTTGTTGGAGTCCTTCGAGCCGCCCAAGGGCCTGGGTTTCATCGTGCGTACGGCCGCGGCCGATCGCAATGAGGCCGAAATCCGTCTGGACTACGACTTTCTCAAGCGCCTGTGGGCCGAGGTCGAAGCCCTGGGCGAGCGCGTCAAGGCGCCGTTCTGCCTGTACCAGGAAGCCGACGTGGTGGTGCGCACCTTGCGCGACATCGCCGGCCCCGGCCTGGAATCCATCGTCATTGACCAGGAAGCGCTGTACGACGAGGCCCGGGCCTTCGCCCAGGTCTTCATGCCCGAGCTGTGCGACCGCATCCAGCTGCATCGTGATGAGCTGCCGTTGTTCAGCTACTACGGCATCGAAGAGCGCCTGGCGCAGATCTATGACCGCAAGGTCGAGCTGCCTTCGGGTGGCACCATCGTCATCGAGCAGACCGAGGCCCTGGTCTCGATTGACGTCAACAGCTCGAAAAACCGCGAGGCGGGCGACGTCGAAACCACGGCGTTCATGACCAATCTGGAGGCGGTGAACACCATCGCCGAGCAGCTGGTCCTGCGCGATTTGGGCGGCCTGATCATCATCGACTTCATCGACATGGAGTCCCGCGAGCACCAGAAGATGGTGCAGCTGGCCCTGCGCCGGGCCTTGGCCACCGACAAGGCTAAGATCCAGGTCGGCCCGATGTCGCGCTTCGGCCTGGTCGAGATGACCCGCCAGCGGCAGCGCCCCAGCCACAAGCTGGTCGCGTCCAGTGAATGCCCGTATTGCACCGGCACCGGTTCGATCAAGACCCTCGAAAGCATGGAGATCGACTGCCTGCGCGAGATCCGCCAGTTGCTGCACAGCCGCTCGCTGTCGCGGCTTGAAGTGGTCCTGCCGCCCGAGGTGGCCCTGGCCATTCTCAACGCTCGCCATGGCGAGATCAGCGAGCTTGAGACCAAGACCGATTGCCGCATCGTCTTCACCGGCGATCCGCTGATCAAGGCCCGTGAATTCCGCCTGAATCCCATCTTTCGCAAGGGTCCACGCCAGGGCGGCCGCAATCAGGGCGAGCGCCCGGTGCGCCCTAGCCTGCTGGCCCCGTTGCTGGTCGAACAGGCCAAGGCCATTCAGCTCGCCAAGGAATTGGCGGCGATGAAGCCCGCCGAACTGGAGCGCGAGCTCAGCACCGACCCGTCGGACCGCCGCGACGAGCCCAAGCCCGAAGAGCGTCCCGTCGAGGCCAAGGCCGCCCCCGTGGTGGTGGTGGTTGCGGCCGAGCCCAAGCGCGCTCCGGCCGTCTGGGACGAGGCCGCCGTGCTGCGCCAGCTACTGTTCGGACCCAATCAACCGGTCGCCGTCACGGTGTCTGCCGTCGGGCCCTCGCCCAGTGCCGCCCAGGGTGCACCGACGCCGGTGCCCAACACCTATACTCATGGCCGGCATAGCCGCGGGCATGGCAATGGTGGTGGTGGCAGTGGCCGTGGCAGTGGCAATGGCAGCGGCAATAGCCGTGGTGGCCGTCGACGTCGCTGATCGCACGGACGCCGGGCGGCCCGCCCTTGCGTCTCCGGACCTCCCCGCTACAAACCCGACCCCGCCGCATCGGCGGGTGCTCACGACCATAGCCGTTGGATCACGCCATGTACGCCATCATCCAGGACCGCAACCGTCAGTACCGCGCAGAGCCCGGCATTCGCCTGGTGCTCGATCGCCTTGAAGACAAGAACCCCGGCGACACCATCGAAGTACCTGTCCTTCTGGTCGCGGACGGTGCCACGGTCACTGTCGGTTCTCCCTTCGTTGCCGGCGCCAAGGCGGTGCTTAAAATCGTCGAGCATACCCTCGGCGACAAGATCACCGTCGGCAAGTTCAAGCGCCGCAAGCATATGACCAATCGCCGTAAGGGCTTTCGGCACATGCACACGCTGGTCGAAGTCGCCAGCATCGCCTGAACAGGCATTAAGAGCCAGTCGCCGTCGCGCGAAAAACCTGAACGACCCTAGGGATTCCCTGGGGTCGTTTTGCGTGTTTTGCGTTCCGTTCTGGCCTTTGGCTCGCTGACCAGCCCCGGTGAACCGTGAAATCGCAGTCGGATTCACACAGAGGACCAGAGGAACCAGAGGTGGAACGACTTGGGGCAAGGAACGAGGGTCGCCCTCCGGGTGAGTGCAGCTCTCGGCGCAACACAACGCGCAAACCCTTTCCCACTAGGTCACTCTGGTGCTCAGTGTGAAACCCATCGCCGATTTTGGGTGAAGTCTCCCGGGATCGCGACTCTTCAGGCCAGTGGCCGCGCTCAGGTTCACCCACGTGCCTCGCCCGGCCCGCGACCATCACTGGCGTGCATGCTGCCGTCACTAGCGTGCGCACTCCCGTATATGGAGGAGGATCTATGGTCCGTTTCTACTCGCTCATGGCTGCCCTGCTGTGCGCTCTGGCGCCCTTGGCTGCCATCCAGATCCAGGACGTGACGGCGGTGTCTCCGGTCACGGGCCAGAAATTCCCCATGGTCTATGTGCCCGTCGACCTCAATGGCGGCAGCACTCTGACCGACATGGGCTCTGACGTCGACGGGTGCCGGCACAGTTCAGGCCTGAGCGAATACGAATACGCGGTGGCGACCTGTCCATTCAGCTACTTCACCGCCCTGACGGTGGAATGGAATGAGACCAGCGGGCAATTCCGCGATCGTCTGCCCGATCCCGTCAAGGAATGGGTCAAAAAACAGTTCAATACTGAACAGAAGCTGGACCTCAACCGCCTGTACGACAGCTATGCCCGCGACACCCGCGCCCGGGGTCAGGAACCGGTCGAGCGCAAAGATTATGTCATTCCGCAAAGCGCCATCCCCATCGAGCGCCGATTCCGCTATGCGCTGCTCAGCTACGACAAGCGGGGTGCCCGCCCGGCGGTGCTGGCCAAGGTCGCGCTGACCGCAGCCTGGGCCCTGCGCGCGCGGGCTAACATCCCGCTCGCCGACCCCAGCCTGGATGGTGGCTACGAAGAAGTGAACGCGGTCACCGGCAAGTTCGTCAAAGAGGGCGAGGCCTTCACTCTGGCCAAGTGGCTGCCGGTCTATCGAGACTTGTTCAATGGCCGCGGCTTGACCCGTGAAGGCTATACCGTCGCCGGCATGACGTATATGGGCCTGGCCCTGCGCGATGGTGATTTGGAGGTCTGCCGCAAGATCCTCAGCGATTTGAAAGCACGCTTCCAGGATGACGAGGGCGCCGCGCGCAGCCGCGACCTGCAACGCGTCGCGGCCCGCATGCTGGATGAATATACGCGCTTCCTGCAGATCTCGGCGGGCAGCTTCGTCCGCGCCCTGGAAGACGAGGATGCGCCCCGCAGCGAGATCCCGGTGCAGTTGCTGATCGTGGGCGAATGCCTGCGGCGCAGCGGCAACGCCCGCGAAGCGATGGATTGGTATCTAGCCCTGAGCCGGCTGGCCGAGACCCAGCCGGCCTTGCGCGCCGACATGCGTGCCCAGGGCAAGGCCCCCGGCATTGATGCGCCCTTCCTGGTCCAGCTGGGCTGGAATGCCGATGAACTCTACGCGCGGCTGACCGCGGCGGGCGTCGTCCACAGCGGCGAGATTGCCGGCAACAACAAGCGCCTACTCAACGCCATCTTGCATGACGGCATGGGCAATGCCGACTTTGTCAATCCCGACTGGCGGCCGCGCAGCAATGGCACGGCCGACGATGCCGAGTTGATCCTGCAACTGGTCGGCGGGGCAACCCTGGTGTACGCCAGTCGTTTCGACACTTATCCCGAACAATTGAATGAGCTGTGGACCACTCAGCAGTTGAAGGACCGCAATCGCGTCAACCGCTTCCACTGTCCGGTAAGCGGCAAGCCACTGTTGTATCGCCAGCCCAAGGGCACGCTCGAAAATACCTCGCCGCGCATGGTTCTGGTGGCCTGTCCCGATCCGATCCCGACCAATCAGGGTCCGCGCTATGTCGCCTACCTGGCCGGGGATAAGGTCGTCTGGGGCGATGTGGCCTTCGTGCCGGGCGAGATAGCTACTAAATGAGTTTCGAGTTTCGAGTTTCAAGTTTCGAGGCTCGCACCTGGGAGCGCCGAGTTGTACTCGGCCGGGGGCTTGGCGACGGCCACCTCGCTGGACCGCATTGCCACGGGCCGAGTACAACTCGGCGCTCCCAGGAACAGCCGAGTGGCAGGGGTGATGGTGTCTGCCCTCGAAACTCGAAACTCGAAACTCGAAACTCGCTGAAGCGCTCCCAGGAACAGCCAAGCGGCAAGAGCCGCTGATGTCTGACCTCGAAACTCGAAACTCGAAACTCGAAACTCGCAGCAGCCCCGCCCTGAGGGGCGTCTTGGGCCAGTCGGCAGCGGTGACCCTGCTGCGGCGCTTGCTGCTCAAGGATCACCTGCCCCATGCCTTGCTGATCGAAGGCCAGCCGGGTTGTGGCCGGCGGACCCTGGTGCAGGGCTTGGCTGCGGCCTTGGTGTGTTCGGCGCCCCAGGCTGGCGATGCCTGCGGTTCCTGCCCGGCCTGTGTGCAAAGCGCCGCCGGCACCCATCCAGATGTCATCGAAACCGCGCACGATAGCGCCGGGGGGCAGCTTGACGTCGGCCTGGTGCGCGACGAGTTGCTGCCGCGGGTCTTCAGTACCGGCCTGATGGGTCCCCGCCGGGTGGTCGCCATCTATGGGGCCGAGCGCCTGAACCGCGAGGCTGGCAATGCTTTGCTGAAAGCTTTGGAAGAGCCGCCCGCTGGCGTCTATCTGCTGCTTACCACGGCGAATGCCGGCGCGGTCCTGCGCACCATCCGCAGCCGGACCCAGTTGGTGCGGCTGATGCCCTTGGATCGCGAGACGGTCGCTGAGGTGCTGACGCGCGGTGGCATGCCGGCAGCCGTGGCGGCCGAACGCGCCGCAGGCAGCGCCGGCAGTCATCGCGAGGCCCGTGAGCAGACGGCGCCGGCGCCGCTGGCGGCCTTAGAGCGGCTGCTGGCCGAGGGTCTGTCGGGTGAGGTGCTGACCGAGGTGCTGGCCGCGTTGCCAGTGAAGGCCTCGGCCGGCGCCGAGGCGGCCGGCCGGACCCTGGCTTGGGAGCAACGTACCACCGTGCGCCGCTGGCTGGATGTGCTGGCGCATCAATTGGGCGAGCGCCTGCGCGAGACGCCGATTTATGCAACAGTCGAACAGATCGAAGTGATTGTGGCGCTGAAACGGGACCTTGATCTCAATATCGCCCCCAGACTGGTGTTGGAAATGCTGGCGGGCAGTGCAGAACGACGTCGGCGTCTCACGGTCGCTTAGGCGGCGCGACGGGAAATTCACCATCCTGGCATTGCAATCGTCTGCCGGGGCGCTTCACTCCACAGGCTGGGAGCGACCGCATGGCACGAGACGCACTTCTCGATATGTACCTCAAGGACGTATCGGTCTTTCCGGTTCTGACCCGCGAGTCCGAACAGGTGGTATCGCGCCGGCTGCGCGCCGGTGATCGCAATGCCCGGCAGGAGATGATCCAGTGCAACCTGCGCCTAGTGGTCAGCGTCGCCCGCCAATATGAGCATCAGGGCATGCCGATCCTGGACGTCATCGAAGAGGGCAACATCGGTCTGATGCGCGCTGTCGAGCGCTTCGATCCCGACATGGAATGCCGCTTCTCGACCTATGCCGTCCACTGGATCAAGCAGGCCATCCGCCGCGCTCTGCTCGAAAAAGTAAAAAACATCCGCGTGCCCGCCTACATGGCCGAACTGGTGGCCCGCTGGAAGAAATTCAACCGCGACAACCCCCATGTCACCGACGTGGCCGAGGTGGTCAAGGCGCTGCGTCTGCCGAAGGAGAACATCAAGCTCATCCAGCGCATCATTCGCACCTCGCTGATCAACGGTGCGAACCTGGACACCGAAGAGGTCGGCGACCTCTCCAGCTTCTTCGAGGATGAACACGACTCGAGCAATCCCGAGTCGCTGATGGGCAGCCAAGAGGACGTCTCCTTCCTGCAAGGCCGGCTCAGCCAGCTCAGCAAGCGTGAGGCCGACGTGCTGCGCTACCGCTATGGCATGGACGACTTCCCGGTCATGACCCTGGAAGAGATCGGCCGCGTCTTCAACCT
>JBBQTJ010000093.1:0-10941 GCA_038213315.1 Planctomycetota bacterium | reverse complement strand
CTGGTCGGGCCCGATGATATCGTGCTGACGCCTGGGGATTTCTCGTGGGCGATGAAGGCTGCCGATGCGGTCGGGGACTTTGCCTGGCTGGGGGCCCGGCCTGGGCAGAAGCTGCTGGTGAAGGGCAATCACGATTACTGGTGGCCCTCCAGCAACGCCAAGATGGCGGCCCTGTTGCCGCCGCGGACCTATGCGCTGAAGAAGACCGCGGTGCACTTGGACGGCATCGGCTTCTTCGGCGCCCGGGGCGGCGATTTCGCCCCCCTCACGCGCTATGGCGATGAGCGCACCCAGGCGGACATCGACACCTGGCTGGACCGCGAGGCCGATGAACTGAACAAAAGCATCCTCGCCCTGGACGCCCTGGACGCGGCGGCGGGGCGGACGCGGGGCCCGCGCATCTGCCTGTTCCACTACCCGCCCATCGCCCCCGGGAAGCGCAGCGGCCGCTTCCACGACGTGATCGTCGCTGCCGGCGCGAGCAACTGCGTATACGGCCATCTGCACGGCAAAAGCCTGGGCCCCGCCAAGGTCGAGGGCCTGATCGACGGCGTGACCTACTTCTGCGCCTCCTGCGATCAGGTGGACTTTACGCCACGGGAAATCCTGATGACGGGAGCTGCTCAGTAGCTGCGACGCACTTCAGGTGGCTGGTGCAGGAGGGCGCAATCTGCGATTTTGGTCATGGATGAACCCCGTTCTGGGGAATACCGGACGTTTCTATCCTTAATTTTCTTGCAAAGCATTCTCATTAACGTTAGGCTCCCCGCACCAGCGTATGAGCCCCACATCCCTCTCCGGCCCTGCCACCCAACTTGATCGCCTGACCGCGGGTCAGAGCGGAACCGTGACCTCGGTCCTGGGCTCCGGCGCCATCCGCCGGCGGCTGTTGGAAATGGGTCTGACGCCGGGCATCGGGGTCGAGCTATTGCGCCGGGCCCCCCTGGGCGACCCCATCGAACTGCGGGTGCGCGGCTACCTGCTGAGCCTGCGCGCCGATCAGGCGGCGCTGGTTCAGCTGACGTTGACAGCGGCCTAAGCCATGGACCTGAGCAGTGGCATCGCTCTGGCGGGCAACCCCAATTGCGGCAAAACCACGCTGTTCAACGCCCTCACTGGGCTGCGGCAGAAGGTGGCCAATTATCCCGGCGTGACGGTAGAGAAGAAGACCGGCCGGGCGGAGTTGCCGAGCGGCCCGGTGATGGTGGTTGACCTGCCGGGCACCTATTCGCTGCTGGCCACCTCGCCGGACGAGCGCGTCGCCATGGAGGTCCTGCGCGGCCTGCGCAGCGATACGCCGCCACCCGCCGCCATCGTCGCGGTGGTCGATGCCAGCAATCTGGCGCGCAACCTGTACCTGCTGAGCCAACTGCTGGAACTAGGCCGCCCCCTGGTGGTGGCTCTGAACATGACCGATATCGCCGCCCGGCGCGGCCAGGGCGTCGACGCCGACCTTTTGGCCCGGCATTTGGGCGTGCCGGTGATCCCGGTGGTTGGTCATCGCCGCACCGGCATCGACGCCCTGCGCAACGCCTTGGCCAGTGCCCAGGTGCCGACCGCGCCGAACTGGTCGTTGCCCGACGGCCTGATCGCGGAACTTGAAGTGCTGGCCCAGGTGCTGCGCACTGCCGGCGTGCCCGCGCCACACTGCTTGGCGATGGCCAGCCGCTTTTTGGCCGGTGACGACGCCGCCGATCTTGCTCCGCTGGTCGCCAAGGCCGAGGTGGCCGAGGCCCTGGAGGTGGCGCGGGATCACCTTGCTGCCTGCGGCGTCGACCCCGAGCAGACCATGATCGCCGCGCGCTATCGCTGGATCGACAGCGTGACCGCGGCCTGCGTCCGCGCTGGTCCGACCATGGCTGCCGGCGCCCACCGCACCTACACGGAACGGGTCGACGCGGTACTGGTCCATCCGGTCTTCGGGCTGGGCATCTTTGCGCTGATCATGGCCAGTTTGTTCGTCACCATCTTCTGGGTGGCCGACCCGCTGATGGGCGTGTTCGAGGGCGCCATCGCCGCCCTGGGGTCGTGGGTCACCGGTGGCTTGGCCGAGGGGGCGCTTAAATCGCTGCTCTCGGACGGCCTCTTCGCCGGTGTCGGCGCGGTGATCGTGTTCGTACCGCAGATCGCCCTGCTGTTCGGCCTGCTGGCGATCCTTGAAGATTCCGGCTACCTGGCCCGGGCCGCCTTCCTGATGGATCGCCTGCTCAGCAAGGTCGGCTTGCACGGCAAAAGCTTCATCCCCTTGCTGTCGTCCTTCGCCTGCGCCATCCCCGGGGTGATGGCGGCACGCACCATCGAAAATCCGCGCGAACGTCTCGCCACCATGCTGGTGGCCCCGTTCATGAGCTGCAGCGCGCGCCTGCCGGTCTACGCCCTGCTGATCGGTACCTTCTTCGCCCACCAGGGTGCCCTGGTCAAAGGTGGCCTGGTGCTGGGCTGCTACGCCCTGGGAGTGGTGGTTGCCGCGGCCACGGCCTATGCCTGCAAACTGTTCCTGGACCGGGGTGCGGTCACGCCGTTCATCCTTGAGCTGCCCACCTACAAGGCTCCCCAGGCCGCCGAGGTGCTGCGCCAGATGTGGGTGAACACCACCACCTTCGTCACCCGCGCCGGCACCACCATCTTAGCCCTGACGGTGATCCTGTGGGCCCTGGCCTATTATCCGCGGCTGGATCCGGCCCAGGCCGCGGCCATCGCGGCGCAGCATGCCTCGGCCGTGCCGCTGGCGGCCGAAGCAGAACAGGTCCGCCAAGGCGACGAGGACCACGCCCTGGGCCAGGCCCAGCTCGCCGGCTCCTACGTCGGCCGCTTTGGTCACACCATCGAGCCACTGATCGCCCCGCTGGGTTATGACTGGAAGATGGGCGTCGGCCTGATCGGTGCGTTTGCCGCCCGCGAGGTCTTCGTCAGCACCATGGGCGTGGTCTATGGAGTGGGCGATGTGGGCGACAACGACGCGCCGCTGTCGGTCGCCATATTGGCCGATCGCAAGGCCGACGGGAGCGCCCTGTGGACGCCGGCCGTGGCGATCAGCCTGCTGGTGTGGTTCGTGTTGGCGATGCAGTGCCTGAGCACGGTAGCGGTGATGCGCCGCGAGACCGGCGGCTGGCGCTGGCCCCTGCTGCAACTGGTCTACATGAATACCCTGGCCTGGATCGGGGCTTTCGCCGCCTATCACTTGGCCAACGCCGTCCTGGGAACCTGAGTATGAGCACCCAAGATTTCATCGCCCTGGCCGTCGTCGCCGCCGCCGTCCTCTGGTATGGCTGGCGGGTGTGGCGCGGCTTGAAGAAGCGCACCGGCTGCGGCTGCGACCGCTGTCCGGTCGAGAAGCACGCCGGTCACCCTGGCCCGTAGAAGACCTCGGCCGCCAGGCCCAGACTGCGGACCCGTTCACCCAGCGCATCTAAGGCGGGGCGGTCCAGCGGCGTGACGAAGGATTCGGCGGTATCGCGCGCCGTGGTGTAGACCTGGACGCGCTCGATGCGACAGCCGGCGGCGTGCAGCTCGGCCAAACGGGCCAGCCAGGCATCCAATTCTGCGGCCGGCGGCGGCTGACCATGCAGGCACATGAACAGCGCCTGGATCACCAACGGTCGGCGACGGCCCAGGCTCAAGAGATTCGCCAGCACCTTGGCCAGGGGCACCTTGGTGCGCTCCACCTGCTGGTAATAGTCCTCGGTGCCGGCGTCGAGCTTGGCCCAAACCTCGCTGGGCCGCGCCGCCAACGCGACCAGCGCCTCGGCCACCGCTGGCCGGTCGAGCAGGGTGGCATTGGTGATCACGACTACCTTGGCGTCCAGGCTGTGCCGGCGCAGCACTGCATCGGCCAAGGTCAGCATGCGCGGGAAATGCGGATAGGCCGTCGGCTCGCCATCGCCTGAAAATGCCACGTCATTGCAGCGGCGCAGAATAGCTGGCGCCTCGGCGAAGGGCGGCTCGGCCCAGATCGCACCGCTCGCCGCCAGACCGACCAGGTGCTCCAGTTCGCCCGCCAACTGCGCTTCGTCTACCGTCCGCACCACTGGCGCCACGCTGCGATCCACCGAGCAATAGACGCAGTCAAAATTGCAGACCTTGTCCGGATTCAGATTCACCCCGATCGATAGCCCGCGGCTACGCCGGCTGACCACCGGGTAGACGTAGCGGTTATCCCGCCAGGTGCGGGGATGGGAGGTGAAGAGGGAGGTCATGGGAAAGTCGCGGGGTCGCGGGGTCCTGTGCGGGATGGATCCTAAGGATGTCGGAGGCATACTGGGCACAACCGCGAGTCTACGCACCACCATGTCCTCACTCCCCGAAGCTTGGATCGAACTGCTGGCCGAGGCTGGTGGCGTGGATGATCCTACCCACTCGTTGCGGCCCAGCGGCGGGGGTGGCCTGGGCGCGGCGGAATGCATGTCGGTGGCCAGTGCCGACCACGAGCCGGTGACGGCCCCGACCGAGGCACAGGCGCGCAACGGGGCACGGATCCTGTCCCACGAGGCGGCTTGCAGTGCAGGCTCGCGTTTCCGCTTGCTGGCCAGCCTGGGTCGGGGCGGCATGGGCGAGGTGCTGCTGGCGGAACAGGCCTGCCTGGGGCGTGAGGTGGCGATCAAGGTGCTGCAACGCCGCGCGGACCAGCGCGCCCTGGTCGCATTCCGCGCCGAGGCCAGGGTCACCGGCGTCCTTGATCATCCCAACGTGGTCCCGGTCCACGATGCGGGCGAGGACTTCTTCGTGATGAAGCGGGTGCGCGGCCGCACCCTGGGTCAGGTGGCGCGGGACGGTGCGGGGGCCGAGGACCTGGCCGAGATCCTGCTGAAGGTCTGCGATGCCCTCGCGTTCGCCCACGACAAGGGCCTGATTCACCGTGATCTTAAACCAGGCAACATCATGGTCGGCGCTTTCGGTGAGGTGCTGGTGATGGATTGGGGCCTGGCCGTGAGCACTGATCCCGCGGGCGCCGCCGCCGGGCATGCGCCGGCGCTGACCACCGCCAACCGCTTCGCCGGCACGCCCTGCTTTCTGGCGCCCGAGATGGCCGCCGGCGAGATCACGCGCATGGGACCGGCCACCGATGTGTTTCTGCTGGGTGGCACGTTATACAGCCTGCTGTCCGGCCGGGCGCCGTTTCAGGCCGCCTCTACCGCCGATGCAGTGTTGAAAGCCCTTTCCTGCGCCTGGGCCCCCCTACCAGCGAACACCCCGCGTAGCTTGCAGCGCCTGGTCGAGCGCACCCTTGATGCCGACCCCCTGCGCCGCGGCACGGTGGCGGACGTCGCCCACGATCTGCGCGCCTTCCTGGCGCACGCCGCCGCCGGGCGCGAAGCCCGTGCCGCCCTGGCCACGGCGCAGCAACACGTGCGCCGGGCGGCCACCACCCTCGATCCGGTGGCGGCCTACACCGACTGGGACGCGGCCGTCGATCACCTGGTCAAGGCCCAGGCTCTTGAACCCGACGACGAGACCATCCGACTTGAACATCGCCGGGCCCGCGCCGCCTATGCCGCCGCCGCCGTGGATGCCGAAGACCTGGTGCTGGCGCGCAACGTGCTGCACCCGGTCGCCGATCACGGGGACGTGGCCTGGGCGGTCACCCGCCTGCACCAGGCCGAAGCCCGCCGCGCCCAGGCCCGCCGCCGACGCCGGGTACTGGCCGCCGCGGGCATTCTGACCGGCTTGATAGTGGCCGCGGGCCTGGGGGCCCTGGCCGCCTGGGAGCATGCGGAGCTGCTCATCGCCCGCGCCCGGGCAGAGCAGGCCGAGCAGCGCCTGCCCATCACGCCATCGACCGCACCCACCAGTCCCGGCCGCTGACCACCCGCGCCAGCCTGACCTCGACCAGGAAGCGGGCGCTCTCGGCCAAGTCGTTGGCATTCAAGCCGACCAGCGGCTGCAATTGGGCCAGGCTCGACCGGCCATCGAGGCGGGCCAACAAAGCCGCGGGCGGAGCAGGCAAGATCGCCGCCGGTCCCGGCGCCGCATCTTTGGCCAGCACCACCACCAGATGCTCGTGCGGTTCTTGCAGCAAGGCCAGGCCCCGATCGACCAGGGCAGCAAGACGCTGCGCAGCCAGCACCTCGCCATCGGGATCGGCGAGCAGCAACTGCGCCACGGTGCGGCGTCCATCCAGACGGCCCAGGGCGCGCCATTCATCCACCGTCAGCAGCAGGTCGCCCATCGCCGAACGATCGCGCATGCGGTGCAACACCGTGTCCGCCGCCGGCAGCCGACGCAGGCAATCGTGGTACTCGTCCTTCTGGCGCATGCCTTCCAAGAGCAGATGCCCGACCTCGTCCACCACCGAGGTCCGCTCGGGCTTCACCCCGGCCAAGAAAACGAAGCGGCCTTCATCCCAGCGCAGCAGGGCGTGGATCGCCGCCGCACCCTCTTCGGCCGGGCAATAGGCATGCACCACCGCGCCGTCAGCGACGTAGATGCCGGCGGACGCGGGCGGGTTGCTGCGCTCGATCACCAAGTGCCCGGTCTTGCGCAGCGAGGCCAAAAACTGCAGCAAGTCCGCCAGGCTGTAATCCGACAGCCGTCCGCGCATCACCTGGGTACGCTGCCCCGACGGCGTCAGGTCCATGCCCGTCTGGCGACGGGGGACGGAACCGGAGTCGGGCCCCGGGGTCACCCGCGCTGGGCCTGCCATACGTCCACTGCTGCGGTAAAAGCTGCATTCTGCCGCACCCGAGCTGCGGCGGCCGCTTGCAGGCTGCGCGCGGTGCTGGCGTCCAGGGCCTGGACCGACGCCTCCAGGTCTGCCAAGGTCGCCCGCTGGCCTGTGGTGACGGCCTGAGAGGTGGCCGTCACCAGCGCCGTGCGTGGCAGTCCCGTCGCCGCCATGCGCACCAACCGCTCGGCCTGCACCAGCAGATCCGGAGCCTGAGCTCTGACCGTGCTCAGCAGCATCTGGTCGGCGCGCTCGGCTGGCGTCGCCGCAGCCGTGGCCACCGGCTTCGTCGTCACCGGCTGCAAGGCGCGCAGGGCCTGCTGCGCCTGCTGCGCCTCTTGCGACCATAACCGCACCGTGCCGGTGGAACGTTCAACGGCACCCTCCAGCGCCACGAACTCCACATCCAGGTACGAGGCCATCGCCACCACGCCGCCGGTGGGCTGATAGAGCGAGCGGCCACCGACCAGATACAGGCGCAGGCCAGTATCCATGACCACGCGGGCGCTCCCCAGTCCGGCCTCACCTTGGACCTCGACCGGCTTGCCGGCGACGCGGTCGCGACCGCTCACGGCGACCACCACGGTGTCCTGGCCCAGGGCCAGGAAGCCGGTGCGCTCGCTGCTGCCTTCTGCGAATTGCAACCACGTGCCGACGAACTGCGCCGGCATGACCACGGCGACCGGGCGAGGCTGATCGCCGCAGGCGGTCAGCCCGACCGCGATGATTACAACAAACAGCTGCACCAGCTTCATGGCAGGGCCATTCCCGCCGCCGCATAACAGGCTACCAAGTTATCTGCCTTCCAGCCCGGGTGCTCACCCAGACCGGCCAGGGCCACCGAAAAGGCCGACACCTGCTGCGGCCCCATCGCCACCAGCGACTGCATGACCCGACCACGCAGGACCGGATCGGTGACCGCGGCCAAGTCACTCTTGAAGCCGGCAAAGCTGGTGGCCGACACCAGCTCGCGACCGGCGGCGGTGAGGGCCAGACGCTCCACTACCGTCGCATAGGCCACCGGATCGGCGGCGCACAGCGCCAGGGCCTGGCTGACCGTGAGCCGCTCGCTGTCGGGATGATCGCGGAAGGCGCTGCGCAATATGGTGGCCATCGCCGCGGTCGCATGGGCGCTGCGTTCGATGCCCGCCAGGGTCGCCTGGTCGTCCAGGGATTGCCGCGCCAGGTCCAAGCTGTGGCTGCGCATCCCGTTCAGCGCCGCCTGGGTGCCTTCCGCATCCGCCAGCCGGAAGGCCGCGGTGGTAGTGGCCGAGGCCGCCGCCACCACTACCACTGGTTTGACCACCGGCTTGGCCGGCGCCGCAGTGGTCGCCACTGGCTTGTTTAGCGGGGTCGCAGCGCCGGTCTTGGCTGCCGCGGCCACCACCGCGGGCGCAACCAGGGCTGCGGCAGTGGCGGTGCCACGCAGCACCTGTTCGACCGTCGCATGGGCCGGGGCCGCAGCGAAGAGCGAACCGGTGGTAGCCTTAGTCAAGCGGTCGCGCACCAACGCGGCCACCGGCGCATCGAGGGGGACGTAGCCGACCTCGGTAATGATCTCGGGATGATCCAGATAGAAGCCCAGGAAGCCGCGCAGATTCGCCTGCGCCGCCAAGACTGCGGCATTGGCATAGACGAAAAGCGGCCGGGCCAGGGGCTTGTAGCTGCCGTCATGGATGGTCGCCGCAGCGGGCTCGACCGGTCCCGCCCCGGAATCGATGGGGATGGCGCGCAGCAGCGACGCGTTTTCCAGGAAGTAGGCATAGCCGAAGTACCCGAGGGCGTATTCGTTGGCCACCACCCCCTGGACCAGTTCGTTGTCGTCCTCGCTGGCGGAGAAATCCGTGCGGTGGTTGTCCTTGCCGCCGGTCACCGCTTCGCCGAAGAAGTCGAAGGTACCGGAGTCCTTGCCCGGCCCGAACAAGGCGATGGGCGCGTCCGGCCAGCTGGGCCGCACCTGGCTCCAGCGGGTGAGGCCGTTTGAGGACCAGATGGCGCGCAGTTCCGCCACCGTCAGATGGTCGACAAACTTGTTCTGCCGGCTGACCACCAAGGTGATGCCGTCATAGCCGATGGGCAGTTCCACCACCGCGATGCCCTTGGCGCCGGCCGCGTCAAGTTCGGCCGGTTTGATTGCCCGGCTGGCGTCAGCCATGTCCGCCCGGCCAGCGAGTAATTGCCGGAATCCGGCGCTGGTGCCGTTGCCGGCCACTTCGACCCGGAAGCTCTTCTCGGTACTGCGATAGCGCTCGGCCATCGCGGTGGTGATGGGGAAGACCGTCGAACTACCTTCGATGACCAGCCGACGACCCGCCTCGACCGCTGCCGCTGCGTGCGGAAACAGAAGAGCAATGGTGAGCAGCACCAGGGCATTACGGGACATGGGCAACATGAGTCATTTCCGATGGTGGGCAGTGGCAGCTTCAGCAGCGCTGCGAAGTTCAGTGTGCCATCGACATTAAGAAGTAATGAAGATCTGTTGATGGATTCTTGTTTTGCGCCGCCCCACCCCATGCCCTAAGGCCTGTGCGCGATGGCGCCCCGCTTCTTCTTCCGTAGCCCTGATCGCGATCAGGTCACCCGTTTGCCCGCCGACCGGCTGCGCATCGAGGGCTACCACCTGCTGCAAGCCCTGGGCGCCACCGAAGATGGCGCGGTCTATCGGGCGGTACGCCTGCCCGCCACGATCGAGGTGGCCCTTAAGGCTCTGTCCCCCGACCATCAGGCGGACGAGCACCGCCGCCGCCGCTTCCTGCATCGCGGCCAAGCGACCCGCCGGCTGAACCATCCCCACCTGGTGCCCTGCTACGACGTCGGGGTCAGCCACGGCACGCCCTATTACGTGGTCGAACTGGATCCCGGCCTGATCCTCGCTGAGAGCCTCCAGGACGGCGTGCCGGTGGAACGCGCCCGCGCCCTGGCCATCGCCCTGGACTTGGCCCAGGCTCTTGAGGCGGTCCATCAAGAAGACCTGTGCCACGGCAACCTGCATCCTGGCAATGTGCACCTGGGTCCGGCAGATGCCGTGCGTCTGGGTGAGCTGGCCCTGCCGCCACACCCGGAACGCGACGCGCTGTCGCTGGAGCACCTGCTACGTGCCGGCGGTACCTTGGCACCGGAGTGCTGGCAGGGCCAGGACGGCGACATCCGCGCCGACCTCTTCGCGCTGGGCGCCCTGCTGGTGCGTCTGGTCAGCGGCGTGCCCTTGCACGGCACCCGCGTCGATGAGGCGCGCCACCACTGCCTGAGCGATCCCACCAACCATCCCGCCCTGAACGGCGACCTGCTACCGCCGGGTCTGGTCGCGGTGCTGCGCAAGGCCCTGGCGGCCGCACCGGCCAACCGCTACGCCACGCCCTCGCAGATGCGCGAGGATCTGGAGCGCTTGCAGTACGATTTCCAGCCGCTGCACGCCGCGTCCGAAGCCGTGACGTCGGATGACACCTCCAGCGGTGGCTGGACCGTGGGGACCGCCGCCACGCCGCCGGCCCCGTCGCCGCCTCAACCTCTGCCGCGCCGGTCGCCGGTGATCCCTGTCCTGGCAGCCATTGCGGTGCTGGGTCTAGCGGCGGGCGTGGCGGCCGTGCTATGGACCCGCACCCCGGCCGCATCGCCACCAGCGAGTCACGCGACGCCCGTCGCGGCCCCGGTCGTCGCCGTGGTCGCCTCGCCGCCGGCGAGCGAGCCGCCCGCGCCTGTCCCGATCGTCAGCGAGCCTCCGCCCGCGTGGAGTGCGGACCACGGCAAGGACGGTCATGGCCGCTGGGCCGACCTGGTGGTGAACGGCGTCAAGCAGCGGCTGCGCTGGTGCCCGGCAGGAACATTCTGGATGGGCAGCCAACCCGGAGAGCTGGGCCGGGGCGAGGACGAGACGCGGGTGCTGGTGACCCTGACCCGGCCCTTCTGGCTGGCCGATACCGAGGTGACCCAGGAACTGTGGCGGCAAGTCACCGGCGCCAACCCCAGCCGCTTCCGCGCCAATGTCCTGCCGGTTGAGACCGTGGACTGGCACGCCGCCAGCGATTTCTGCAGCACGCTGGCAGAACGCACCCATGCTGCCGTTCGTCTGCCCAGCGAAGCGGAGTGGGAGTACGCCTGCCGGGCTGGCATCACCACGCCGTTCAGCAGCGACGGCCCAAGCGCAGCCTTCGCCTGGCTGCGCGCCAATGCCGCCGAGGCCACCCATCCGGTCGCCAGCTTGGCGCCCAATGCCTGGGGCCTGTACGATATGCACGGCAATGTGCTGGAGTGGTGCGCCGACAGCTACGGGCCGTACCCCA
>JBBQTJ010000092.1:0-11030 GCA_038213315.1 Planctomycetota bacterium | reverse complement strand
TTGATCGGACCGGAATGCGCCAGGTAGGTGACCGCATCTGCCGTCCGTCGGTAGAGGCGTTGGCCGGTCGCCGCCATGCCTTGGCTGTCGGCCACGACCAGGCTGGCCCGATGCACGGTCAGGGCTTCGGTGGCCAAGCGCAGGGGCGTGCGCAGTCCCCAGCGACCGTGGGACGGATCCGCCGCCGACGTCACCAGCCGGACCAGCATCGGCACGGTGGTTTCAAGGAAGGCGCCCAGTCCGCCCCAATTGGGAAGATCAATGACGTCCGGCGCGAAGTCTGCCAGTTCGCCATCAATGAAGGCGCGGGCCACCAGGGGGCGCACCAGTAGATGAGGGATCGCCGGCGCGCGCCGCTGCGGCGCTGCGCCTGGGTCGATGCAGAAGCCGCCGGTATCGGTGGCGGCGATGATGCGCACTGCATGCCCGGCCTGCTTCAGCCCCATCGCCAAGTCCGCCACATATCGCCCCACGCCGAAGGCCGGGCCGCAGCCGGGGAACTCGGGGGTAGCCAGGGCGATGCGCAGGGGGCGGGTGGTCACCATATGGCCTTGTGTGGCTTCCTGACCACGTTGGGGCTCGATCCTCCCAGCGTTTTCGACGTTGCTGGAGCTAACGCCGACGGCCGTGCGGTTCCCCGAGATCGCCAGGCTCCGGTCTGGCCGATGGAATGTCCGCATCCGACATCTGTCTGGGTGTGCTGTGGAGCGATTGGCTGGCGGATGGGCTTGCGCCACGAGCCGAGTACAACTCGGCGCTCCCGGGAACAGCCGTTTTGAAGCGCCATGCCACCGGCCTCCGCAGGAAATACTGCGGGCCGTGTGGTTCCGTGGGATCGCCAGGCTCCGGTCTGGCCGATGGAGTATCTGCATCCGACATTTGTCTGAGCATGCTGTGGAGCGAAAGGCTGGCGAATGCGCTTGTGGCATGAGCCGAGTATAACTCGGCGCTCCCGGGAACGGCCGGCTACTGGGCGTTGGGGTCTGTGAGTTTGGGGTCCTGGAATACAGGAGCGCATGGCCTTACTCGGGAGCGCCGTGCTTGGTCGGTGGCAATCACAGCGTGATGTTGGTTTAACCGTGGTCGCGGCGGCCATGGGCTTGAGTCTAGAGCGACGCAGACGCCATTGAAGAGGCAGGAGATCCGGCGAGGTGGCCGGGGCTGTGGTCGACGCTGCCATCATGCGAAGCCGCTGCGTGCCAAAGTGACCGCCTCGGCGATGGGGACGGCCTCCCAGCTGCTGCGCAGCGGGAAGGATGTTGCGATGGGGGCGACCACTAGGCTGCGGACAGGTCGTAGGTCGGTCTGGGCGGTGGTCAGACCGCGGGTGATCTGCGGCGCTGTGGTGCGCTTGATTTCGATCAGCGTGAGGTCGCCACTGGGCGAGGTGATCAGCAGGTCGACCTCGCTGCCGGCATGGGTGGCATAGAACCACGGCCGGTGGCCTGGCGGGAGGGCCTGGATGAGTTGTTCGCAGATGAGTCCCTCCCAGGAACGTCCGCAGGTGGGATGGCCGAGCACCGCGTCGAGGGTTGGCAGGCCAAGCAGGGCGTGCAGCAGACCGCTGTCGCGCAGCAGCACCTTCGGCGCTTTGACCAGGCGCTTGCCGGTGTTGACGGCCCAGGGTTGCAACTGACGGACCAGGAAGAGGTCGGTCAGCAGGTCGAGCCAGGTCCGCACAGTGACACCACTGATTCCCAGGCCGCTGGCGAGGTCGGCGGCATTGAGGGTTTGTCCATGGATGTGGGCGAGCATGGTCCAGAAGCGGCGGGTCAGGGTGCTGGGCATGCGGATGCCCTGGGCGGGCAGATCGCGCTCCAGGTAGGTGGTGATGAAATGTTCGCGCCAGGTCATGCTGATGGCATCGTCCTCGGCCGTCAGGCTGGGGGGGAAGCCGCCACGCACCCAAAGTTGGTCGATGGTATCGTTGCCGATGGGCCCGAGTTCACCAAGCGTCAGGCTGCCAAGTTCAAGGTAGGCGATGCGGCCGGCGAGGGTGTCGGCGCTTTGGCGCAGCAGTTCGGGGGCGGCGGAACCGAGGACGAGGAAGCGTCCGGGGCGGCGGTCACGGTCGATCAGTCCGCGCAGCACGGGAAAGAGGTTAGGCAGGAAATGGACCTCATCTAGGATGACCAGCGCGTGCGCATGCCGTTCGAGGAACAACTCAGGCTCAGCAAGTTTGGCCGCATCAGCCGGACGCTCGCAATCCAGATAGACCACGGGTTGGCCGTCGGCAGGCCGGTACGCCTGGGCCAGGGTGGTTTTGCCCACTTGGCGCGGACCGATGAGGCCCACCACCGGGAAGGTGCGAAGCAACGCGGTCAGTTGGGCCTGCTGCTGGCGATGGAACATTATTGAAATAATACTGTATGGTTAAATATTTCAATAATAATTCGTAAGTCTTTATGGAATATAAACTTGAAGGGCTGCCAATCTGGGCTTCAGGCTTTCTGTCCGGCACTGCTGTTGCTGACTGGCTCCTTCCATGTCCCCGCCTTGATCAGCCCGATGAGCGCATCTCGGGCGCGGCCAGGTGGCAGGGTGGCATCACAGGATGCCATGGAGCACTTCCGGCTCCAGATGCTCAAATCCTGGTTCAACCAGCATGGTTCCATGGGAAAAAACATGCTGATCCAGGTCATTCAGGCGTTGGGCTTGTGCGAACCACGATTTCCAAAGCGACCAGAATTCTTCTTCTGATAGGTTTGGCAGGTCGTTGTTCTCGGCCGATTGGAATTCGTCGTCAACGGCTTCACTGCGGGTGGGTGGGAAGGATCCCATGGGCCTGCTCCTCAAGGAATTTGTTTGCCTCCAATGTCGGCATGGCTGTCACTGTTGGTACAAACGCTTTCCAGGCCTGTTGCCAGTCGCGCATCGCATGCGCGTAGATCCGCATGCGGTGCCGGTCAGCGTCCATGGCGGCCATGCGCTCGGTCATGATTTCCCTGCGGACTACATCTGCCGATCCCGACGTCGTTGCGAGCAAGAGTGGGCGCTGACGAGCCAGTTCCTCCAGAAGTTCTGGATGGTCAGCCGCGAAGGCGAGCAGCCGTGTTGGTGAAGTGCTGTGCAGCAGTACGTCTTTGGGGTCCTGTAGCCGTGCGGACAGTGACCCAATGATCGGCCAGTCCTTCTCCCGCTGTGTTTTTTTGATTTGAATGAGATCCAGGATGTCCGTCACCGGCGCCGCGGCGCGGTGGATTTCACGCCACATGGCCATGAGGCGTTTGTCGGCGATGCGGGGTGGACGGCCGACAAAATCCGTCCTTAGGCGCTCGCTACCACGGCTGAACTCCAAGTGGCTTGACCAACCCCCATCATGCCACTTCACGCTGAGTGGCACCGATCCCACGCGGAATCTGGCGCCATGGCTGCTGAGGACGGACAGGACGTGGTTCATGTCGCCTTGGTCAAGATTCATCAACCAGTCGCCATCCTTGGATTGGAAGGCCAGGCGATAATAGACGCAGGCTTGGCCGCTGGTCAGGATGGTGCGGATCCGATCCTGATTGAATTCGTCAGTCAGGGCAAAATACGGATTGGCGTCTTTGGCATCCTGTTGGAAGCCGGGGCCATTCATGCCAGGTCGTGACGGGCCCGTGGTAGACATTTCTCAGGTCTTTCGTTCGCCCCGCTTGCCAGCTCTGCTCATTCATAGCCTGGGCGAGAGGTGATCAATGGTTTATGCCGGGCATCGAGGTGATTTTTGGTTGGCGAGAAGGTTGATAGAATACAGGGAAGCCCGCTGGTGCGGGCTGCTTTTTCTGTGCCGAGTACAACTCGGCGCTCCCGGGCGACCTCTAACGCAGCCTGCTGACGCGGGCTGCGTTTCCATTGCCGAGTACAACATGCCGCTTTTGGGCTGACCTTAACCGAGGGGCATTGACGATATCCCGGGATCCTTCCACATCCCCGCCTCCTTGATCAGCCCGATGAGCTCATCCCGGGCGCGGTCGGGGGGGATGGCGGTGCGGACTTTGTCTTTGCGGCGGTAGAGGTCGATCTTGCCGGGGCCGCTGCCGACGTAGCCGAAGTCGGCGTCGGCCATTTCGCCGGGGCCGTTGACGATGCAGCCCATGATGGCGATGGTGACGCCGTCGAGGTGGTTGGTGACGGCGCGGATCTGGGCGGTGACCTCCATCAAGTCGAACTGGGTGCGGCCGCAGCTGGGGCAGGCGACGTAGTCGGCGCGGGTGGTGCGGGCCTTCACGGCTTGCAGCAGGGTGTAGGCGAGGCGGCGGGGGTCGCTGGCGCTGGGCAGGTAGACGCAGTCGCCGATGCCGTCGATCATCAGGCCGCCGGCGATGGCAGAGAGGGTGAGGTCGTCGCGCTGGAAGGGCAGGGCGATGCAGATGGGGACGCGGCGGCCGGTGCCGGGCTGGCTGGCTTCGGCAGTGGTGAAGTCCTGCGCGATCACGGCGGCCAGCAGGCGATAGGCGCGGGTTTCGCCCAGGAGGCCGGGCTCGGCGATGCCGATGGGACAACCATCGGGGATGAGGGCGAGGGCGCGGCGCAGCTGGTTGGCTGGATCCTGGTCGTCGAGGCGGACGAGGACGAGGCTGCCGGGGGCGATGGGCGGTGGGGTGGCGCAGTCTTGCAGGCGCAGGACGGTGAGGGGGATGCCGACTGAAGGGCGCACTGGCGCGGCCGGCTGACCCATGGCGGTACCAGCAGGGCAGCGCTCGGCGCCGGGGATGCTGTGGGCTTTCAGGGCCCACAGGGTCTGGTCGTCGACCAGCACATCGGCGGGCGGGTCGCCGGCGGGGGCGGTGCTGTTGGCGGGGACCAGGACCCGTGGGATCAGGCCACCGCCCAGGGGGACGTCATGGCCCAGGCGGATAATGTCGGCGTTGGGGCGGTGGTACTGATAGGGGTCGACGGCTTCGCTGGGCAGGTTGGGGGGGGCGCTGCGGGTGCGCCAGCCGGCGTAGCGTTGGGCGAGGGCCCGCGCGACGGGGATCTCGGCCTCGGGCGCTTCGGTCAGGCTGACGCGGATGGTGTCGCCGATGCCGTCCTCTAGCAGGGCGCCGATGCCGGCGGCGCTTTTCACCCGGCCATCTTCGCCGTCGCCGGCTTCGGTGACGCCCAGGTGCAGAGGATAGGCGATGCCAAAATCGTCGAGGCGGGCGCAGAGCAGGCGGTAGGCCTGGACCATGACTTTTGGATTCGACGCCTTCATGCTGATGCACAGGTCGTGAAAGCCTTCGTCGCGGCAAAAGCGGCAGAATTCGAGGGCCGACTCGACCATGCCCGCGGGCGTGTCGCCGAAGCGGTTCATGATGCGGTCAGAGAGCGAGCCGTGGTTGGTGCCGATGCGCAGGGCGCGGCCCAGGATTTTGGCGCGGCGCACCAAGGGCAGGAAGCGCTCACGCACGCGTTCGACTTCGCCCTGGTACTCGGCGTCGCTGTACTCGGTGATGGCGAAGCGCTTCTTGTCCGCGAAGTTGCCCGGATTGATGCGCACCTTCTCGACGTGTTCGATGGCCTCCAGGGCGGCGGCGGGCATGAAGTGGATATCGGCAACCAGTGGCACCTGGGCGTAGCCGGCGGCGTTCAGGCCGGTGCGGATGTCCTTGAGAGCCTTGGCGTCGGCCACCCCGGGTGCGGTGATGCGCACCATCTGGCAGCCGACGTCGATCATGCGGATGCTCTGCGCCACCGTGGCCGCCACGTCGGTGGTTTTGGTGGTGCACATGCTCTGCAGCATGACGGGTGCGTTGCCACCCACCGGCACGCTGCCGATCATGATCTGCCGGCTGACGCGACGCTGGTAACCGAAGCGGGAGGGGACGTAGGAGTTCATGAACGGGTTATGGTGGATGGGTTATGGGGTATGGGAAATGGGTTATGGTGGATGGGTTATAGGGTATGGGAAATGGGTTATGGTGGATGGGTTATGGGGCGAGGTGCGGGGTGCGTTGATAGGGGTTGTCAGTCATACCCCATACCCCATACCCAATCACCCATAACCTGCGGCTCGCTACCATACCCCATACCCCATCCCCCATAATCCTGCGTGTCGCCTTCATCCCAACACCTTCATCACGATCTTGCGGAACGGTGCGGCGTTGCCCAGCAGATGGCAGCAGGGCTTGTGGGCGTCAGTTTGCAGGAACACGGCAAACTGCATCGGGCGTACCGGCAGGGCCAGCTGCGGTGCGGCGGGCTGATGGTAGAAACAGATGTCGTTGTCGGGCTGGAAGTCGTCTTCGACGCGCAGCAGGCGGGTGGGGCACCACTCCATGATCTCGCCGCCCTCAAGATTCAGTTGGATGTCCAGGTAGCGACGGTGACTTTCGAAGCGCTTCTCGGTGGGCGGACGGCTGATGCCGCCTTCGATGATGGCGAAGAGGTTCTCGCCATCGACGTGAAACCGTCCGTCCGGCAGGGCATGATTGCGCGAGTCGGTCAGCCAGGCAAACGCCGCAGAGAAGCGCGGATGCAGGCCATGGTAGCGGGGATGGTTGGCAAGGTCGTCGTGGATCACGTGGGCACCGTGGCTGCCAGGGTAAGAGGGTAGGGGGCGGTGCAACCGCCCGCACTCCGCACTTCGCCCTCCGTACTTCGCCGTATGCTCCCGCCTATGACCCTGGTCTGGCTGGTTGATGACGATGCGGGCAATCACGGCGTGGCCCAGGCCACGGTGGCGGAAGTTGCTGGCGTGGCCTTTGCCGGCTTCCTAACCGCGCCCGAGGCGGTGGCCGAGGCGCGACGCTTGGCGCGGGCCACGCCCACGGCCTTGCCCAGCGTGGTGCTGATGGATTACTTCCTGGGCGAGCATCGCGGTGATCAGGTCACCATCGACCTGCTGGCGGCGTGTTCGCCGGGGCCACGGCCGTTGGTGGTGGGCTATAGCTCGATGCGTTCCGGCAGTGAAGCGATCCTGCGGGCGGGCGGCAATGTCATCGTCCCCAAGCGTTCCGACCGGCGCGGGCTCAACCCCTGGCTGTGGCAGTTCCTGTCGGATCACGTCCGTGGGTGACGCAATGCAGCGGAGCGACTTGCTTGGGCTGACCTATCAGCAGTTCCTGGCCTGGAGTCGCGGCCTAGCCGGGCATAGCGAGCGCTTTCATCGCGCCTTGTACCGGCAGTTGGTGGCCACCGGCAGTTGGTCCCCGGGGGTCGAGCCCTTGTGGGCGGCGGAAGGCGGAGCGGACGCGATCGCCGCGTTGACCGTCGCGGCGGCGCCTGGGCAGATGCCGGCGGTGGCGCAGTTACGCGAGGCAGTGGACGCGGACCTGGGGGCGACGGTGAAGATCGGCGCCGTCCTGGCGGATGGAAGGCAGGTCGAGAGCGTGCTGATCCCCATGAAGCGCGGCGCCCACCACACGGTGTGCGTATCGTCCCAGGTGGGCTGCAAGATGGGCTGCACCTTCTGCCACACCGCGACCATGGGTTTGGTGCGCCAGCTGGCCGCGCACGAGATCACCGGCCAGATGCTGGCCGTGCAGGCGGCCACCGGGATACGGCCGCGCAACGTGGTATTCATGGGCATGGGCGAGCCGCTGGATAATGCCGAGGCAGTGGCTCAGGCGGTGCGGGTGTTCACCGATTCAGCTGGTTTCGGCCTGGCCCGACGGCACGTGACCATCAGCACGGTCGGCCGGGTCGATCAGTTGGCCCGTTGGGCAGAACTGGGCCTGACCGGCGTCAATCTGGCGGTCAGCCTGGGCGCGGCGGACGATACGGTGCGCAGTGAGTTGATGCCCGTGAATCGCGTGGCGCCCCTGGCGGTGCTCAAGGCCGCGTTGCTAGCGGTGCCAGTGCCGGACGATCGCCGGATCCTGATCGGATACACGGTCATTCCCGGCGTGAACGACAGCCCCGCCCTGGTGCAGGAGCTGGTGCGCTGGTGCGCGGGGCTACGCGTGCTGGTCAATCTGATCCCCTACAATCCCATTCCCTCACGGTCGTGGCGGGCACCAACCGACGTCGAGGTGCTGGCGCTGCGCAATGCCCTGGATCGCGCCGGCGTGCCGGTGCGGGTGCGCTTGACCAAAGGCGATGAGGTGATGGCAGCCTGCGGGCAATTGGGCGAGGGACGACGTCAACGCGGGTGACGAGCGCGGTCACGGTCGTGACGTGTTACAGCCGGCGGGTCTGGAGGCTCACATTCCGGGTGGACGGCCCGCGTCGGCTGTTCCTGGGACCGCGGACCTCCAGGTCCGGCCTCACGTTCATTCCGATTTTCAGCCGGCGGGTCTGGAGGCTCACATTCCGGGTGGACGGCCCGCCTCGGCTGTTCCTGGGACCGCGGACCTCCAGGTCCGGCCTCACGTTCATTCCGATTAACAGCCAGCGGGCCTGGAGGCCCACGGTCCGGGTGGACGGCCTGCGAGAAGCGATATTGCGATGCGAAGCATTCGCGCACCTCTCACCTTAGCGCCAACATACTTAACGCCTGCAGCAGCCCAATCATCCCGCCCAGCACCGCGCCCCACCATTCGATGGCGCGGAATTCGGTGCTGGCGAGTTGATTGATCAGGCGCTCTAGCCGGTCCAGATCGAAGCTGGCGAGCTGCTGTTCAGCTAAGGTCGAGACATCAAGATGGGGTCGCGCGGCAGCTTTCAAATTGGCGATGATCTGCGGCTGAGCCGCCAAAACCTCTTTCAAGATCGAATCGCGAAAGCCCTGCACCAGGCCGTCGGTCAGCAGCATGCCGACCAGGGGCTTGGCGCGCAGTTCAGTGATCTTGCGGGTCAGGGCTTGGTCGAGCAGGGCGGTGAGCTGCGGCGCCAGATCCAGACGATCCAGCGGGGCTAGCAGCTCGTCGACTTTGACCAGTTCCGTGCCCACGATGCGACCCACATCCCGGGCCAGCTCGGCCTGACGCCGCGGCAGCAGACCCTGAAATCCCCAGCGGCGACGACGGGGATGGAAGAGCATCTTGAGGGCGATCCAATTGGTGAACCAGCCGATGACGGCGCCCAGGACCACGGGGATGAGGATAGAAAGCAGGACGGGTGACATGCCCGGCAGCATCGGCCCTTCTGAGGCCCGGGAAGGGACTCCCTTCCGGTGGTGCGCGGCCTCATAGGCTCAGCACCCCATGAGTTCACCCGTCCCCATCATCATGCACGGCGCCGCCGGACGCATGGGTCGCGCCATCCTTGCTCTGGCCTTGGCTGAACCGGTCCGCTTCACCGTGATTGCCGGGGTGGATCGCCAGGCCGCCACGCTGCGCGCCCTTGGCCTGGACAGCGCCGCGCCAGTACTGACTGCGCTGCCAGTCGAGCCCGGTGCGGTGGTCATCGACTTCAGCCATCATGGCACCTTCGCCAGCGTGGCGGCCCATTGCGCGGCCCACGGCATGGGTTTGGCCAGCGGCACCACGGGCATCGCCCCGGCGGTGCTGGATACGGCGTTGGATGCGGCGGCGGGACGGGCCGCGGTGCTGCACGCCATGAACATGAGCGTGGGCGTGAACGTCGTGTTCAAGGTTGCGGCGCAGATTGCCAAGACCCTTGGGGTGGCGTACGACATCGAGATCGTCGAAGCCCACCACCATCACAAGAAGGACGCCCCCAGCGGCACCGCCTTCGGCATCGCCGACGCGATCACCGCCGCCACCGGCCGCACCCGCGCCGATCTGGTGCACGGTCGCGAGGGCGAGGTGGGGGCCCGCCGCCTAGGTGAGATCGGCATGCATGCTCTGCGCATGGGCGATGTGGTCGGCGACCATACGGTGTATTTCGTCGGCGGCGGCGAGCGCATCACTCTGGGCCACGTGGCCCACAACCGTGAGATCTTCGCCCAGGGCGCGCTGCGGGCCGCAACCTTTCTGGGGTCTGCCCGGCCCGGCCGTTATCGCATGGCGGACGTGCTCGGACTGTAATGGACCCCGCGACCCCGCGACCCCGCGACCCCGCGACGTTGTTGATCCGCCTCCCTAACTGGGTGGGGGACGCCTGCATGGCTCTGCCGGCCTTGCAACATCTGGCGGCGGTGGGCCATCCACTGCACCTGCTTGGCCGCGGTTGGGCGGCGGACCTGTTCGCGGGTACGCCCTGGCCGGTGACGGTGCTGCCCAAAAGCGGCGTGATCGCGGCGATCCGGGCCTTGGGCTGCGGGCATGGTGTGTTGTTCACCAACTCCTTCGGCAGCGCCTGGCAGTTCCGTCGGGCCGGCGTGCGCGCCACCGGACGCCGGCGTGGTCTTGAAGGTTGGCTGCGCAGCCCTTTGCTGGCGCGCAACGTGACCGTGCCGGCGGGCCTGCATGAGGTCGAGGTCTTCCTGCGCGTGGCCGGCGCGGTGACCGGCACGATGGACCTGCCGACGCAGACGGCGTTACCTCTGCATCAACGGCATCGTGCCACGGCGCAAGAAGCCCTGGTGAACGCCGGAGTCAGCGGGGCGTATACCGTGCTCTGCCCGCTGGCGGCGGGCACCATCAAAGGACGTTCGAAGTGTTGGCCATCCTTCCCGCTGCTGTGCCGCTTGCTGCGCGACGAGGGTCGCACGGTGGTGGCGTGTCCGGGGCCGGGCGAAGAGGCTTTGACCACCAACCTTCTACCAGGGGCGACGGTGATTCCGGGGACGCGGCTGGGCACCTATGCGGCGATCCTGGCCGGAGCTCAGGCGGTGGTGGCCAACGATTCCGGACCGATGCACCTGGCGGCTGCGGTAGGCGCACCGGTGGTGGGCATCTTCGGGGTCAGCGACCCGGGGCGCACCGGGCCGTGGGCGACGCGCGCAGTGACCGTGGGCACCAGCCAGGCCTGGCCACCTTTGGGCCAAGTGGTGGCGGCGCTAGCGCGGGTGGAATGATTCCCCGCTGGCCGCTTCGTCTGGCGCTGATGCTGCTCGTGTGCCTGGGCGCAGGCGCGGCCGAGTGGTCGGTGCGCTGCGATCTGGCGACCCAGACCGAGGTCGTGATCGCGGTGGCGCCGGGATCCCTGACCCAGGCCCAGGCCCTGCGCCTGAATTGGCGACTGACGGGTTTGGACAGCGAAAGCACGGCGCAGGTCGAAGTCGCCCTGATTACCGCCGATCACCGTTTCTTCACCGTGGCTAGCAGCCTTGATGCCGG
>JBBQTJ010000091.1:0-11123 GCA_038213315.1 Planctomycetota bacterium | reverse complement strand
TTCGCTTGGCCCTGGCTGGAGAGCGTGTTGCCCAGCCGCTGGTTCGATGGTGCCTTGTACCAGCGGGTCGGCCAGCGCCTGCCGGATTCGACTGGCACGGTCTATCGGGTACCGGTCGAAGGCGGACGCTTCGATCTGGTGGTGAAGTTCAATCGCTGCGGACAGGATCCGCTGATGCACCTCAATGCTTCAAAAGAGGGGCACCACGGCAACGAGCCGACCTGGCACGCCGAGTTCCTTGACCCCTTCCAAGAGGCCGCCTTTGCCATGGAGTTGTCAGCCGGCAGCCACGCCCAGCCCCACGCCCCGCACCTGCACGCGCAATGGCCCTTGGCGGTGTTCTCGCCCTCGACGCGCTATGCCCAATGGCAGACCGGCCGCTCGGGTTCGATCTTTGATCGCGCCGCCCTGCGCTTGGCCCAGGATCAGGACCAGGGGGGCATTGCCGAAGATCGCCGCACCGACCTCGACGAGGAACGCGACTACATCATCGTCTACCGCTGGTTGCAGGGCGAGAACGCCGACGAGTGCCACCGGCGCGGCCTGCTTGGCGATGCCGAACACCATGACTTGCAGCAGCGTCTGGTGAGCGATCTTGACGGGCAGGGTTTCCGCGTTTTGGACATGAAACGCACACACGGGATTTTGCGACCGCGGCGTGATGGCAGCTTGCTGCGATACCGGGATGGGCGACTGATCTGCGGCCTCGTCGACTTCGAATTAATGCAACGCACCTCCCTCCGGCGATAGCGGCCCATCTGCGGCGTTGGTCGTCGGTCGAGTGGCGCTGCCACACTCCCTTCTCCCGCCTTGCAGCTGGGCCACTCTCGCCGGAGGGAACAGATCTGCTAGTGAATCACGATATAAATCACACCTTAGCTTGCGACGCGCAGAATCGAAGCGGCCCATCTACGGCGTTGGTCGGCGGTCGAGTGGCGCTGCCACACTCCCTTCTCCCGCCTTGCAGCTGGGCCACTCTCGCTGGAGGGAACAGATTTTCTGGTGAATCACGATATAAATCACACCTTAGCTTGCACCGCGCAGAATCGAAACGGCCTATCTGCGGCGTTGGTCGGCGGTCGAGTGGCGCTGCCACACTCCCTTCTCCCGCCTTGCAGCTGGGCCACTCTCGCCGGAGGGAACAGATTTTCTGGTGAATCACGATAGATGCGCACTGCGGCTTGCGACGCGCAGAATCGAAGCGGCCCATCTGCGGCGTTGGTCGGCGGTCGAGTGGCGCTGCCACACTCCCTCCTCCCGCCTTGCATATGGGCCACCCTCGCCGGAGGAGACATGTCTGCTGGTGAATCACCGTGTAAAGCACGCTGTAGGTGGGATAATCGCCTGGACCCTACAGCGGCTGGACTTGTTCCTTTATTTACGCCACGGTTGAGGCGGCGAGCGCCTGCGCCTGGTCACTGGCTGAAAAATAGACACCAGGCTGCATGCTCAACTTTTCACCACGCGACCCAGGTCGGCAAGCAGGCGCATGAAGCGTTGGCCATATTCGACGTAGTTGGCGAACTTGATCTGTTCAGGGGCAGTGAAGCGCGGGTCATGGGCCACCACCGCCAAGTGAGGCTCCATGGAAAATCCACCATCGTAGCCGCGGGCCAGCAGGTCCTTCACCACAGCACGCACATCGCCCTGGCCCTCGCCTGGCCAGGTGTGGCCATTGACGCCCGCCGCAGCCGGCACCGGATCCCACACCCCATCCTTGATGTGGATGTAGGCGACGTGCTCACGCACCTGCCGGTAGAAATCCCACGAGGACTGCTTCGCGCGCGGTTCGACCAGGCGGTAGTCATCGGTGAAGACCGGATTGCCGGTGTCGAAGACCAGCTTCAGGCCGGGGACCTGGTCGAGCAGACGCAGGGTGAAGTCGGCGCCCATGCCGCCGTAGTTATGGCAATTTTCGTGCAGGACGGTGGCGCCCTGGGCGGCGAAGAGGGCGACGAACTCGCGCAGGCGACGGACCCGTTCGTCCACCAACTGATCGTCCGGGCCGTGGCCGGCGATCACCGGCCAGCTCATCACCCGGATCTGGGTGCAGCTCAGGCGGCGCATGCGCTCAGCGGCGCGCTGCGCCTCGGCCCAGTCGTCGGCGAAGGGTTTGGTGATGTCCTTCGACCAGTTCGCCAGGGCCGAGCCAAAGCAGTTCACCCCGACGCCTGCGGCGTGCAGCTGGTCGCAGACCACGGCAAACGCCTCATCTGAGAGATTGTGCAGGTTGGTGCCGTCCACCGCACGGCATTCGATCCAACGCCAGCCCAATTCCTGGGTGGCGCGGATCTGGCCGGGCAGATCGCTGGCCGCTTCGTCGGCGAATCCGGTGAGATACATGGTTGTTTCCTTATGGTTGGATGAGGGTGAGCAGATAATCCCAGCTGCGCTTCAACGAGTCCACCGGATCAGCAGGGCAGGTGTCCTGCTCGACGATGAACCAGCGACAGCCAGCAACCTCGGCGGCATGGACAATGCGCGGCCAATCAAGGTTGCCACTGCCGACTTCGGCGATCTGACCGCTCTGCAACGCGCCTTCGGCCGTGAATCGGCAGGCGTACTCTTTGAGATGCAGCAGCGGCAGCCGGCCGCTCAGGCGTTCGCACCAGCGCACTGGATCACCGCCGCCCTTCTGCACCCAATAGACATCCGGCTCGCCCGCCAGGTGTGCGGGATCGGTCAAATCGAAGAGCCAGTCGAGGACTGTCTTGCCCGCCACGCGGGTGAACTCGTGATCGTGATTATGATAGCACAGGGTTTGTCCCGCTCGGCGCAGCACGGCTCCAGCGTGGTCAAGGCGTTCCGCCAAAACCTTCACCTGCTCCAGAGTGGTGATGGGAAGGTGGGGATAGGGATAGGCGGTGGCAGTGCAGCCAAGGATGCGCAGCCGGTCCACCACCTGTTCGGGCGTGTCGCAAATGCTGGCGCCACTTTCATGGGTGGCGCAGATCACCACCCCCGCGTCATCGCAGATGCGACGAATCTCGACGGCGGGGATCGGCCCGACGCCGCTGACCTGCACCGCGCCATAGCCGATGGCCCGGATCCGGCGCAGGGTGGCCGCCAGGCCGGCGGCGTCCTGACAGGTATCGCGGACGGTATAGAGCTGGGCGGCGATCTGGGAGGAGCGCATGCCGATACCTTCAGCGTTTCAGTGAGGCGGCAAAGTCTGCGGCGCTGGCGACACCGGCGGCGGCCTTCTTGGTGAAGCGCGAGTTGGCGATCAGCTTTTTCAACTCCGCTTCATAGACGGCGCCGTCCAGAGGCAGGTCGACAGTGCGCTCGGTCAGGGCCGAATAGATGATGGCATTGGCCAGTTCGACCGAGCGGATGCCTTCGGGCGCCGGAGCGATGAGCGGCTTGCCATCCAGGATGGCGTCGGCGAAATTGGCGAGCACCTCGTTGTGCTGCCCGCCATTGCCGTGCACCGGAATGTCGATGTTCCAGGTCTCGGGAGCGGCAAAGCACTGGGTGGTGGTACGGCTGAACTCGCTCATCGGGGTCAGGTTGCGGATGAACTGGATGCGGCCATGTTCAAGTACGACGCGGCCGTTCTCGCCAGCGATCTCCATGCGGTTGGTGCCGGGGGCCTCGCCAGTGGTGGTGACGAAGACGCCGGTGGCACCATTGGGGAATTCGAGGTACGCGGTGACCTGATCCTCGACCTCAATGTCATGCCAGCGGCCGAAGCCGCAAAAGGCCCGGACCTTGCTGGGCATGCCGAAGAACCACTGCATCAAATCCAAACGGTGCGGACACTGGTTGGTCAGCACGCCGCCGCCTTCGCCACCCCAGGTAGCGCGCCAGCCGCCGGAGGCGTAGTAGGCCTCGGTCCGGAACCAGTCGGTGGTGATGTAGTTGATGCGTCGGATCTCGCCCAGTTCGCCGCTGGTGATGAGGTGCCGCAGCTTGGTGTTGTGCGGATCGGTGCGTTCGTTGAACATCGCGGCAAAGACCTGCTCGGATCGTGGCCGCCGTTCATAGGCGGCGATCAGGCGCTCGCAGTCGGCCTTGTGCACCGACAAGGGCTTTTCAGTCATGACATGCAGGCCCTGTTCCAGGGCGTCGATGCCGATGGTGGTGTGGGCATAGTGGGGCGTGGCGATGATCACCGCATCGACCATGCCTGAACGGATCATCGCCGCACTGTCGGTGAAATGACGCACCTCGGGCACGCGGGCGAGCTTGGCCGGATCAAGATCGCAGACCGCAGCCAACTGCAGGCGTGGGATCTTGCCGTCGCGGATGGAATGGGCGTGGGGCGTACCCATATTGCCGATACCGATGACGCCGACGCGGACGGGTGAGGACATGGATGATTCCAGGGTTCAGAGGGTGAAGAAGGGACGTTGAAACGCGGCCGCGACCGGCAGGTCGACGGTGGCACCGCCCAGCGCGCTGCTGTGGTAGAGGCAAAGGACGGCGTGGATCGCCGGCGCGGCCTCGCCAAAACCGATCAGGGCCGGCCGACCGGCCTGGATGGCGCTGAGGCAGTCTTGGATCTGCAGGGCATGGAAGTCGCCGTAGCAGTCCTTGCCCGGCAGCGTCACGCCATCGACGCGGACCTGACTGAGGGCCTGCAGCTCGGCGGCCAGGGCGGCGCTGGGATGCTCACATGCCAGCAGTCGATCACCTTCGTCGACGGTGAAGGAACCGTGCCCACAGGTGACCACGATGCGCTGCCGCCACAGGTCCCCGGGATCATTGACCGCCCGCAGGGCGACGGTCACGCCGCCGACACAGGCGATGCGCGCCTCGGCCGCATCTTCGACCTCGATGTCGGTAAGCCGGCGCCGTTGCACGCGTCCAGCCACGGTGCGGGTCTGGCCGGCGAACCACAACGCCAGGTCGACGCCATGGATGGCCTGGTTGATCATCAGGCCACCCCCCTCGCCGCCCCAGCGCCCGCGCCAGGGCCCACTGGCATAATAGGACGGCTCGCGGGTGCAGGCGAAGTCCAGGTCTATCGACCGCACCGGTCCGAAATCGCCTGCGCTCACCAAGGCCTGCAAGCGCCGATTGAGAGGCGAAAAGCGATGCTGGAAGATGCCGCTGGCCACCTGCTGGGGGCGCGATGCCGAGGCTGCCACCAAGCGATCCACATCGCCCGGCGTGGTCGCCAGCGGCTTCTCGCAGATCACATGCTTGCCCGCCGCCAGAGCGGCCAGCGCCATCTCAACGTGCAGGTGATGCGGCGTGGCGATGCAGACCAGGTCCACCGCCGGGTCCTTGATGACCGCCCGCCAATCGCTGCCGTGGCGGGCCGCCGCGGGGGCCACCGCCTTGGCCTGGTCGAGCTCGGCGTCGCAGGCCCACACCAGCTGAGCGCGGCCATCCAGGGCCAGGGCCCGCACATGGGTCGGGCCGATGACACCGCAGCCGATGAGCGCCGTTCGGATGATCGCCTGGGCCATGCGCTGCCTCGCAGACACTGACGTTACCGCGGAAACCGCCCAGCTCTAGTCGGGAACGATCGGGTTTGTGCGATGGAGGATCACCGCACCTGCGCACCTGTTGGCAGACCGTTCCACTAGGTTCTGTTCAATGAAATCCACGTGAAAATTCCGACCTTATTGCCACATCGTCCCCCGCCCCCGCCGGAAGTCCGACGGGGGCACGCCGACATGCTGGCGGAAGAGCCGGGCAAAATGGCTGAACGAGGCGAAGCCGACCCGGCCCGCCACCTGGGTCACGGCAGCATCTGGCTCCAACAGCAGCTCTTTGGCGCGGGCCAAGCGCAGCTCGGTCAGGCGGTCCATCATGGTTTTGCCCGTGGCGGCGCGGAACAGGCGGGCGAGGTGGGGCACCGAGATGTGCACGGCGGCAGCAATCTCGTCGCGGGTCAGGGTGCGATGCAGGTTGGCGGTCAGAAAGCGCTCGACTTGCTCGACCACCTCCTCGTGACGGACATTGTTCAGGGCCGAGACCGGGGCACTGATCGACGTCTCGTCCTGCGCCGCCCGCAGATGGCCAACCAGCAGGCGCAGGACCAGCGCGCCTTGCAGCAGTCGGCTCTCCTCACCGCGCGGCGAGCGCAGCTCGGCCACCAAGGCATGCACGTCCTCGCGCAGATTGCCAGGCATGGTCAGCACGCGCGAGCAGCAGGCATCCACCGGCAGCACCGGACAGGTGAAGATGGCGACGAAATATCCCGGCGCGCGCGTGCCACCATGCAACCAGCGCTCGGCACGCGGCGGGACAAGTACTGACTGCTCTGGCGTCAGCGGATAATCGCCCGCCCCGGTCGACACGGTCATGCGCCCATGCAGGCAGAAAAACCATTGGTGCACCGGATGGACATGGGGCACCACCTCCCAGGCCCGATCGGCTTCCCGATAGAACAGCGCATCAAAGCGGATGGGCAGGTCGGGGGGCATGAGGGGGACCGGGTTATGGTATTTAGGTTATGGGGTATGGTAACAGCCAAAAGGCATACCTACGCGGATGGGTTATGGGGTTTTGGTTATGGGTTATGGTAACAGCCCAAAGGCACGCGCACGCGGCTGGCTGTCCACCATACCCCATAACCTATCCACTATCGGGTTATGGTGGATGGGTTATGGGTTATGGTAACAGCCCAAAGGCACGCGCACGCGGATGGCTGTCCACCATACCCCATAACCCATCCACCATAACCCGATCCCTTACCTGACCCGCACGCTCACAATCTGATACGGCTGATAGGCCAGCTCATAAGTCCGCGGGCTGCGCCGGCGGGGCTTGCCTAGGGACTTGCCAAGGAAGTCGGTGAGGTCCACCGCGTCCGGTGCGGCGGCCAGGGCGAGCACTGCGATGCCGCTGCCGCCGGCGACCTCGTGCAGGCGGATGGTGAAGCCCCCGTCGGCCTCGGGCAGGACCCAGGCGGGCACCAGTGAGCCGAGTTCCTCCCACGAAAATGGCGGCGGCGTCAAGCTGCCGCCATTCACCACCAGTGGATCGGTGAACAGCAGGTCGGCCATGGCGGCGGTGGCGGCCATGTCGCCGCGGGTGGTGGCATCGTAGCGGCCCACGGCAAAGCGCAGGCGGTGCTCGCCCTGGTCCGCTTCGGGATCCGGATCGGTCGGAGCGCGCAGCAGGCTCAGGCCCAGGTCGCCATCCTTGCACGAGTAGCCGAACTTGGCCTCGCTGACGATGGCCAGGCCCTGGCCGTCCTCGTCGGTGGCGGCGGCCCAGCGGCTGGCGGGGACCTCCCACATCGCCTCGGCGCTCTGGTCGCCCGGTTGCTGTGGGCGAAGGATCGAGCCGAAGGCGGTACCAAAGCGGGCATGGCGGCCGCGGTGGCCGGTCGCCAGGTGCCACTTCAGCAGGCGGTGCCGTTCGCGCCAGGCGACGCCGACCTCGATGCGCAGCCAGCGTGAACCGGCTTCCAGGATGTAGTCGATGGTGACGGTGCTGCCGCTGCCGATGGTGGCCTCGCCGTGCAGCACGGCCCGCACCGGCCCGGATTCGAGCACGGTCAGGCGCAACTGGTCGGCAACCGTCACGCCGTGCTTCAATACGTAGTGGTCAATGTCCCAGGCGTCGAAATTGGCGGCGCGATCATGGTACAGGCGCAGTCCACTGCCGGCCACCAGGCGCTGCGCCACACCATCAATGGTCAAGGCAGCCAATTGGCCCTGGCGATCGAATTCGGCGCACAGCAGGCCGTTCTCCAGCACGCTGGTGGTGGCGGTCTGCACCAGGCCGCAGTCCTCGCTGCGCGAGCCGTCGCCTGGGTTCAGGCGTTCGGCGCCCAGAGCCGGCAGACGCACCACCGCGAGGGTCCCGGCGCGCGTGACTTGCACCGGCACGGTCAGGCCGTCAGGGGTGGCCACGGTGGTTGCGCCCGGCGGCAAGGTCACGACGGCGATGCGCGGCAGGGGCAGGGGATTGAACACCAGCTGGCCTCGGGTACGGCCCCCGGCGGCCAGTTCCTTGGCGGCGCTGGCGGCGACCGCCGCGGCCTGGGTGGACAGTTCACCGCCCAGTTGTTGATAGACGATGCCGATCGACGAGCCGGGGATGGCGTCGTGGAACTGGGCGAAGGCCACCCGTTGCCACCCGGTCTGATCGATAGGTTTGCCGCCGAGGGCGACCCGCACGGCCTCGTGCACCTGCAAGGCCCGCTCGGCCTGGCGATAGGCAAGCTTGAAGTCGCTTTGCGTGGTGTAGGTGCCGCGGTGGTATTCAAGGTACAACTCGCCTTGATACACCGGCAGGGTGGCCCGGCGCTTTTCGAGCGTGGCCATGAATTCCACCGCCGAGGTCCAGCGATGGGTGGGCACGCCGGCCAGGCTGCGCAGGCGGCGGGCGCGCTCGATGATGGTGTCGCTGACCCCGCCGCCGCCGTCGCCATAGCCCTGGCACAGCAGCATGGCGGGATGTTCAGCCACCTGGCGATGATGCGCCAGGGCATTCATCGCATTCTCGACCTTGGCCTCGCCATTATAGCCATCGGCGCATAGGTGGGTGGTGATCTCACTGCCATCGGCACCACGCCAGATGAAGCTGCTGTAGGGGAAACGGGTGACCGTCGACCAGGTCATCTTGGTGGTATAGAAACCGGTCACGCCGGCAAGTCGCAGCACCTGCGGTAGGATCGCGCTGTAGCCGAAGACGTCGGGGATCCAGCATACCGGGCTGGGCTTGCCGGTCAGTTCGGCGATTTTCGCCTGACCCATCACTAGCGACCGGGCCAGGGCCTCACCGCAGGGCAGATGGGTGTCGGGTTCGACCTCGAAACCGCCCATGATCTCCCAGCGGCCCTCGTCGATGCGCTTGCGGATCGCGCGCATCTGCTCTGGCGCTTGCCGCTCCATCGCCCGGTACAGGGCGGGCTGGCTCTGGCTGAAGCGGAACTCGGGATAGCGCTCCATCAGGCGCAACTGTGTCGCCGCGGTGTGCACCCCTTTGCGCTCGGTGGCCCATTCGGGCCACAGCCACACCAGATCCAGGTGGGCATGGCCGACCAGGGCCGCTTCGGGCTGGTAGCCTTCGGCCGGGAAATTCTTGTAGAGGGCAGCCAGGCTGGTGCGCAGGCCGGCGGCGCCCTCCGCCACCCAGGCATCGCAGGCCAGATCGGCGGCATGCAGCAGGCGCCGCACCAGGGGCGGGGCCTTTTCCAAGGTCGGTTGGAAGCCGACGTAATCGGGGCCAAGCAGGCCGACCTGCTTCAATAGCTGCGCCACCACCTGCTGGACCGCATCCAGGTCGTGCCAGGCCGCCCAGTGGGCCTCGTCGCGCCAAGCGATGCAGGCAGAGTCGAAGCGCAGGCCGTGTTCGCCGATGGCCTGGAAACCCGGTGCCCAGATGCCGGTCGCGTAGCAGCCATTGTCGATCCACAACGTGCAGGCGCGGTCCGGCAACGGTGCATGGGGATGGCCCGCATCGATGCCAGCCCAGGGCTGGCCATCGATGAAAATGGTGCTTTCACCCTGGCAGTTCCAGTTCAGGTAGCGGCGGCCACGTTCCGTCGCCACTGCGGGCGGGATCTCGACCTTGAACCAGCGCTGCACCCAGTCGCCCTTTGGCGGACCGTAGAAGGTGCCCGGCTTGATCACGACGAGGCGTTGTTTGGACGCCTTGGCCAGCTCCACCGCCACCGCATTCACCGGGCCGGCCAGGACAGTCAGGGGCTTGCCGCGGGTCCAGATGAGTTCGGCCACCTGCCGCAGGGTGCCCATCAGACGATGGGGCACGAGCTGGGGGAGGGGATTGTGCACGCGGGTCATGGGGGCCTCGGGGCGGCACTGTGGGCGCCATGATCAGGCACTCCAGGGCCACCGAGCGCATACGCCCTTGGTACCGCTGCTATCGGCTGATACACGCGTTCGGAGACTTACATCCTCAATTACCGGCGAGGTCTCATCTCCTGCTTGATGCGGATGATGACATCGATGATGGGGATGAGCTGTTCGATCTCTTTCAGGCGATTGCGCATCGCCATCCATTCGGTCAGGGACAACTTACCCGAATCAAGGATGGCCGTCTTGATCTCGTCGACCAGCGAGACGTGGTCGTTGCCCTCGGTCAACATGCCGCTGAATTTCAGCAGGCGATCGACCTCGTCTTGTGAAAGGGCGGGTTCTTCCGTGGGCTTGACGATCCGATCGGTGTGCGACATGCCCTCAGCATACCATGGATCTGCCCACGGCGCGAGTCCGCTTGTTCAGCGCTCCTGGGAGGCAAGGGCGTCGATCAGGACCTCCAGGCCGGTGTCGCTGGTCGTGACCTCCGGGAAGGCCACCCGCCAGGTGCCGGTGTGCTGCGCCCAGGTGCCGGAAATGACTGCGCCCTGATCGAAAAGTGCGAGCCAGGCCTGCATGCCCTGGCAATCCAGGTCCAGCGCGCTGGTCGGCGCGGTACTACCGCTGCGACTGACGGTGATGGTGAGGGCGCGCACCGCTTCGCAGGTCACCGCCACGTGCACTGCGTCTCCGCTCAGCCCGGCGGCGGTGCGCAGGCACGCGCATAATGCACCCAAGCCCGCCGCCAGGTAGCCATGGTCGGCGGTCAGCGGCAGGGGCGCGCCCCCGGCGGTGCAGGTCGCGCCCGCCTCCGCCGCCACCAGGGCGGCGGTGGTGGCCAAGTCGCCGGCCACCACCGGGCCGCGGCGATGGGCGTTGGTCCACTGGCCCACCGTGCGGCCCAGCCCCGCCAGTTCGCGGGTACTGGACAGGGCCGACAGCCAGCCATCCCGGCCGGCCAGGGGGGCCGGTGCGCCCAGCCGGATGCGCTCACGCCACCAGCTCAGCGCCGCGGCGAAGGGACGGGCCCCACCGGCCGCCGCGCCGCCCGCGGTCAGGGCCAGACCGCGCAGGCGGTCGACCAGCAGCAGGTCCTGCACCGTCGCCAGCTTCTCGGCCAGCAGCTCGTCGCGCTCGCGCAGCAAATGGTGCACGCCCAGGACGCGGATGATCAGCAGGCGGAGTTCATCCAGGCGCCAGGGCTTGTGCACATAGGCATAGACCCAGCCCTGATTCACGGCCGCCACCGCCGCGTCCAGATCGCTATAGGCGGTGGTCAGCACGCGCATCGCCCGCGGCGCGAGCTCGCGGGCCGCCGCCAAAAGCTCGGCCCCCGTCATCCCCGGCATGCGCTGGTCGCTGATCACCAGGGCCAGGCGGTCGGACTGCTGGCGG
>JBBQTJ010000090.1:0-11177 GCA_038213315.1 Planctomycetota bacterium | reverse complement strand
GCCGGTGCAGACCCTCGATCAGCAGATCGCCGCGCTCACACATGCCGCCTATGACCAGCTCAAGACCACCGTCCAGAAAGACGAGCTGCCCGGCTACATCAAGAAGACCGCCAGCCGTCTACGCGTAAGCGGCCTGGGGGTAACGGTGGCGTTCTGCCTCAAAGACAACGACCTGACCCCGATCGCCAAAACCTTGGCCACCGTGTTGGCGGCGCTCAAACTCCCTGGCATCAAACCTGGTGACGCCGACAGCCTCCTGACCGTCTACCGCACCGCCTCTGCGGGGGAGATCCGCCGCCTACAGACCTACGCCGAACACATTCTGGAATGGCTGGCAAAGTGGGCTGACACCTACAAGGCGAAGGCTTGATACCATGGCCACAGGCACGATCTCGAAATGGCTTTCCGACAAGGGCTTTGGATTGATCAAGCAACCCGGTGGGGCAGACCTGTTCTTTCATCTGCGGGATTGCCTGGGCCTGCAGCCACAGGAAGGAATGGCAGTCATGTTCGACCACGCCCCTGGCCGCGATGGTAAACCGGCGGCCACGTCGGTGCGTCCAGCCGCCGGGGCGTCGACGACACCGCTGCCGCGCGCAGCCGCTGCGATGCTGGCCTCTGGCCAACGGCCTCAGGGTCCCGGCGATCGTCAGGCTGCGGGCCAGGACAGCCCCTTGCTGCCGAATGCCGCTGCCGCGTTGGCAGCACCGCACGTGCTTCAGCCGCAGTCCCTCAACCCCAGCCTGTTTCTTGATCGCCTGCCGACCAGCGCGCAAATCTCTGACCAAGAGCACCAGAAGGAGCACCTCGATCGGGTAACGCAGGCCCGACCGTGGACAGCAGCACAGTACGGTGGCATCCTCGCCCACCTCGAAGGCGGCGGCTGTGACTTCACCGTCACCGCCCGCTCGCGTATCGCCCTGCACCTGTCCCGGGCCGGTGGGCTGGAAAACGCCAACTGTTGCCTGCATCCCGTCTATGGTTTTGCCTATCTGCCGGGGTCGGGGCTGAAGGGCTTGGCCGCAGCCTATGCCGGGCATCTGTGGGAGACCCAAGTGCGCGGCACAGCTAAAGACGAGGACTTCGTCCGCGAGGTCGAGGACATTTTTGGCTGGGCGCCGAACCAGATTCGCAACGACTCGAAGCGCCGTGAGGCCGATCCGCGCAGCGCCCGGGCCGGGATGCGTGACCACGAACAGCAACGCGGTGCGGTGGTCTTCCACGACGCCTTCGGCGAACAACAGGATGGCACGCCGCCACAGCTGGAGGTCGACGTCTGCACCCCGCACTACGGGCCCTACTACCGTGGCGAGTCCCCGCCGGGCGACTGGCTCAGTCCCGTGCCGGTGACCTTTCTCACCATCGCCGCCGGCACCCGCTTCCGCTTCCGCGTCCGGCCAGCCGACAGCCGCACGCCCGCAGAACTGGTCGAGGCGGCCAAGCGTCTGCTGCTGGGTGGGCTTTATTGGCTGGGCGCCGGGGCCAAGACGGCTGCGGGGTATGGCGCCTTTGAAGACCATTGGGAGATGTCTGCCGAGGCGAAGCAAAAGCAGAAGGACGCCGCCGAGCACGCCGAGCAGCAGCGCAAAATCGAGGCCGCCCACGCCGTAGGCAATCGCCTGCGGGATAGCGTCAAAAGCCTGAAGGCTGATCAGGTCCTGACGGTATGGGCGCCCAGCGATCCCAGCCAACCCGGATCCCGTACAGGGTTCCTGCTGGTCCAGGACGGGAACGCCTGGGTGCGTGGCCCAGCGTGCTTCTTCAAGAAGGAGCCGCTTGCCAAGGGCCGGGTGTGGATCGTCACGCGGACCGCAGCCACCAATGACAAGGGCCAGATCGTGGTCCAGGGTCCGGCCAGCGACACTGGGCAGGTTTCGCCGCTGGTGTAATCCTTGAACAGCAAACATGCACCATCAGCTTTGCGAGGCCGGCATCGCCGCCACGCCGCCCTCACGACCGCGCATGGGTGCTTTCCTATCACACTGGCGACAGCGCCCACCCAACCCACGCAGCATGGCCGGTGGTGGTCATCGGAACTAAATCCCATACCCGCGAGCAAGAAACTGATGCTTGGCCGCGTCCTCGATAAGTTGCTCATTGTTGCCTGATCATTTTCTCCCACCGCGTGGAGAGAGCGCACCGTCGAGCCCAAACCCATAAAGCCCGCCCCCTCTGATGATCCTCGTCCTCCCGCGTTCAGTCTGCACGGCACTAGTGACCCTGTCCCTCGTCCCGTGGGACGCTGCCTTCAGCCCGGCGCTTGCATGGCGAGCCCGTGACCTGGTCGAGACCGATCCCGACTGGCTGCAGGTCATCCCCTACGCGGTGCTGATCGATCTCGCTGATCGACCCTGGGCCTACCGACGCACCGGCGGCGATGATCGATTGCGAGCCCGGTGCTCGATCGGCGTGGGTGGGCACGTCGAGCAAGAGGACGACCGTGGCGATCTGTTGCCGACCGTGCGCGCCGCCTTGGCGCGGGAACTGGCCGAAGAGTTGGCAGCGTATCCCCGTACCATGGCCGGGTTGATCCAGCCGATCGCCTGGATCAATGAGCAAAAGACAGCCATCGGCCGCGTCCACCTGGGCTTGGTGTTTGCCCTCCCCTGGGGCATGGCCGACCCACCGCAGCCTCGGCGCGGTGAAGGGCTGGAGGCCATCGGCTTTGTCGATCCCACTGCGATCACCAGCGCCGCCGGGTACGAAGACTGGTCACTGCTGGCCAGGGACGCGGTGCGGGGCCGTTCATGAGCATCCTGGTCTGCACCCTGGGCACGACGTGGCAGGTGGTGCCTGAAATCCTCGGCGTCCTGGATCCAGAGCGTTGCCCGCTGTACGCCCTGGCCCCAGAGCGGGCGGCGGCGGTGCGCCACGAGGCGTGCCTGCCCGCGCCCACCGAGATCTGGGTGGTGACCACTGCCGGCACCACCGGCGACGGCGACCTGCGAGCCTGGTGGCAGCGGCTGGGCCACCCTGGACGGCTGCGCCTGTGGCGCACTGCCGCCACCGACGGCGCGGCGCAGGCTGAGGTCGAACTGATCCGCGAGTTGATCCATCGCGCCGTGCTGGGGGCCGGCCCCGACGCGCTGTTGTGCCTGTCGGGCGGACGCAAGACCATGTCCGCTGACCTGCAACGCGCCGGCATGGCTTATGGCTGCCGGGCCATGCTGCATGTGCTGCCGCCCGAAGCTCGCGACCTCCAGCAGCGCCTGAATGCTCAGGATTTCGCCACCCCGTTGCCTGCCGACCTGGCGGCCGCGATCCAGCCGGTGCTGGTCGGCCGCAGCCGCCGGGGCGACCTGCTGGACCTCGCGCCCAGCCTGGATGCCAAACGTTTCCCACTGCCGCCCGAGGACGCCCCGGTTCCGGTTCTGGCCCCCAGCCTGCATCAGACCCTGGCGGCACGCGAAACGGAAGGAGGCAACCTGCTGGTGCAATACCACGCCGAGGTGGCGCGCAGCGAACACCACGAAAACTGGCGCTGCCTGTACCGCCTGCCACCCCATCGCATCGAGGCCCTGCGCCACGCAGAGCTTGGTCCCGACGACCGCGCCTGGCTGGCCGCCCTGCCCAAGGCCGACCTGCACTGCCACCTGGGCGGAATACTTGATCTCGATGAGCAGATCGAGGTGGGCGCGGCAGTCTGGGAGACGCTGCACCACCACGAGCGCCAACTGGCCGAGGCCGACGCCAAAGCCTGGCTCGACCGCTCTGACGTGGCCGGCGGTGACCGCTGGCGGTTTACGGATCGGGAGCGACGGGCCCGGGCCGCCGCCGCGCTGCTGGCCCAGACCGACCGCACGACTCTGGCCGCGGCGCTCTGGCCCCCCGGTCCGCGCCTCGCGCTAACCACGCGCCATGCGTGGGGTTTCAAAGCCTACGAGCACCCCGGCAGCCTGGTCGGCTCGACCATCCTGCACACCCCCGCGGCGACGTGGGCGATGGCCACCGCGATCCGCGACCGCTGCAGGCGCGATGGCTTGGCCTATCTGGAACTGCGCTGCAGCCCGCAGAAATACTACCACGGTTTCCTTGACGACCTGCACCTGGCCCTGACCCGCGATCACGAACCAGGCGACCCGCTCATCCGCGTGATCGTCATTGCTGATCGGCGTAACGTCGACGCCATCGCAGCCATCGCAGCCACCGTGCGGCTCGCCCTGGACGCCCGCCAACGCCTGGACGGCTTTGTGGTCGGACTCGATGTGGCCGGCGATGAGGCAGTTGGCGATCCCAATGCCTTGGCCCCGGCCTTCGCCGACGCCTTCGCCGAATGTCTGCCTATCACCATCCATGCCGGCGAGGGCCAACCTGCGGTCAACATCTGGAAATCGGCCTACCACCTGCATGCCGACCGCATTGGCCACGGTCTGACCCTGGCCCAGGCACCGGAACTGGCCCAACGGTTTCGCAACCGGCGCACCGCCCTGGAACTGTGCCCGACCAGCAACCGCGAGGTGGTCGGCTTCCACGATCCCGATCACCCAGGCTGCGATACGCCCTATCCCTTGCGCAACCTGATGGCGCTCGGCGTACCCCTGACCCTCTGCACCGACAACCCCGGCATCTCGCGCACCACCCTGGCCGACGAGTATGTGACCGCCGGCCGCCTGGCCGCATTGACCCGCTGGGAGGCCCTGGCGCTGATAAAACAGGGATTTCTTCATGCTTTCCTGCCCACCGCCGCCCGCGAAACCCTGATCAAAACGGTTGACCAACAGATCGCCACCGCCTTGAAGGATCTGCCATGACCACGCTGCTCACCATCATCGGGCGGGGCAATCTGACCTCCGGAGGCGAAGCCTACCAGCCAACCGCCTACCAATTCCCAGGCGGTAGCCACACCAGTGTGTTTTTTGGTGCAGCCCTGGCGGCAGAGCTGGCCCCGACAGCGATCCATCTGGTCGGCACCCGCACCAGCACCTGGCAGGCTCTGGCCCTGGATGTGCTGCAAGACCTCGACCTGGCGACGCACCTTGAAGCCAAGCAGCGCACCGGGCCAACGCTGGCCAACCTTGGCGTGCTTGCCAAGGGCCTGTCTGCCGCCTGGTCTGCCGACACCACCTGCACCATGCTGCCCATCGACCAAGCCCCGGATGCCGCGGAGTGCACCATGGTGGCCCTGCACCTATACCGGCTACTGCCGGGCCGCGGCCCATTGATCTTGGATTTGACCCACGGCTTTCGAACCCTGCCCATGCTCGCCATGGCGGCCCTGCACCTGCATGACGCTTTCCATCCCGGTTCGATGGCCCGCACGACGTTCTGGTATGGCGAACTGGCCACACCCGCCGGTTCGGCCGCCACTCCGGCTCGACCCGGCCCGGCAATCGCCACCGGCCGGGCCTTGCGGCTGGATGGCCTGCGCAGCATCTCCCGACTCGCCCAGGCAGCAGCGGCCCTGACCGTAGGTCTCAATCCCGAGCCCCTGGCGGCCCTCGTGCGGGCCACGTCCCGGCCGTTGGCCGAAGCCCTGGACGATCTCGGCGAGGGCTTGCTGGCCCACGACTTCACCGTGCTGACCAAAGCCCCAGAGCAGATCCTGACCCATCTTGACCGGCTCGATGGGGACCTGGATGGCTTGGTGGCCAATGAGATCCGGGCGGTGGTCGCGCCACTGGCGAAAGGTCCGCTCAGTCAGCGGCTGGTGGCCCTGGCAACTCTGGCCCAGGCCGTGGGCCGTCCCGCTTTGGCAGCTCTGGCGGCCTACGAGGGTCTTGGACGCCTTGCCACCCGCGACGCGCAGACCGCCGACGTCGATGCCGCCGTCGCTGCATTCCTCGCAGGCAAGCCTGAGGCCGCCGCGGTGTGCGACCGACTGCGCCGGGTTCGCAACCGGGTGGCCCACGGAGCCCAGACCGTCCGCAGCGACCGCGAGCCTCTCGGCCCTGCCCTGGACGCTGCCCTGCCGGTGCTCCGCCGCCTGCTGGGCTGAAAGACCGTGGAAAAATCCCCCCGGTCGCAGCCGGTAGCAGGGATTTCCCAGGCCCTGACGCGTCCTTGCGCCTACAGGCGCGCGGCCACGGTCATCAGCATGGATCCGGAGGCCCTGGCTGAGGCGATAGTCGTGGGAAGCGCCTGCCAATGGCTGCGCCCGTACCTTGCCCGACGCTGGCGCCGTCATCGGCACCGCCATCCCGAGGACCTGGTGATGGAGGTGGCGCATCGACTGCTGTCTCGCGACATGTCTGCGCTGCGCCGCGACGGGGTAACCGCCGACCAGGTGGTGGCAGTGCTGGCGCGACAGGTGATCGCCGATCACACCGCGGGTCTGGCCGACGACGACCATGTTTTTCTGGAAGTGGACCTTGTCGGACCGGTCGCGCCGCCCCACGACGCCGACTGCGTTGAAGATGCCTGGCGGACCTGGGGACACGCGCACTGGCAGATGGTGCGCTGCGTCGCTGCCTGGCCGGTGACGCCGCCCCACGGTGCGACCCTGCTGGTGGCCGAACGCCTGGCCCTCTGGCGACGTCTGGCCGCAGAACTGCCGGACGGGATGGCTCGACAGGCGGCCATCGATGCCACTCCCTGGCCAACGGCACTGGCGGATATACAGCTTGGCTGCAGCACAGCGGCCGCCTGCTGGGTGGCACTCGCGCAGGTTCCGCCTGACCGGGCCGACCTGGGCCTGCTGGCCCAGCAGGGCGACATTCCGCGCGCCACGGTTGATCAGTGGCTATCCCGCGCCCGCGCCAGGATCCGTCGTGAATGCCCGGAACAGGACTGGGCAGCCACCCACGGGCATTGGCGATCGCCCATGCGCAAGGCTGCCAATGCCTGATCCCCTCGCCCAACTTCTGGCCCAGGCGTGGCGACGCCGCCAACGTCCGCCGTTGACGGCCTCCCCGGGCCCGCTGGCGTCGGCCGATTCCGGTGACCTGGCGGCAGCCGGCTGGTCGGCTCATATTGTCGGTGAAGACGGCACCTGGACGGCTGTCGTCACTGTTCCTGGGCTGGCGCTCGCCGACGATACGGTTCCCGTACGCGTCGTTCGCGACGTAGCACCTGACGAAGCGGCGGTCCTTGAACTCTGCGGCCTGCGGTTGCCACTGCTCAATGGCCGGGCCCTGGTGCCGTTGAGTGACCTGCTGCCCGCCTGGAATGGACGCGGTGACGCCCCGGTGGCAGTGCTCATCCTGGATGGCACACGCCATCATGGCGTGGTGGTCGACCAGCAATGAAGGTGCGCATCGATGCCGGGATGCTGGCGCGCCGCGCCGTGACCCCCAGCGAGGCGGCGGCCTTGGTCGAAGACCTGGACGTGGCTGCCCCCTGGCTGCTTGACGATGCCACCATCGAGCGGGCACTACCACTGCTTGGCGGGGCACATCGGCGGCTGGCCCTGTCCCATCGCGACAGCGCGCCGGTGCTTCCCGTCGGGGGCTGTCTGCCATGGTTCCTCTGGCAGGATCCACCACCAGGATTTGCGCAGGCCTGGGCCTTGCCCGTGCATTGGCGGCTGGGGCCGCCCGATCCCTTGGTGCCACCGGCCCTGCATACCGTCGCCGTGGCCATGCGCACCGCACTGGCCGCCGATGCCGGGTGGCATCTGGCCGGTTCCCTTGCGGACTGCGATTTCAGCAGACTGCCAGTGGCGGCAGCGTCCGCCGCCGCCGCGCTGGCGGCGGGGTTGGTGCTGGCCGCAGCCGGCCTGCGTCCCACCGCTGCCCTGGCCCTCAGCGCAGCCTGGGATGGGGCCTGGCAGCCCGTCGCTGGCCTGCCGGCAAAGCAACTGGCCGCCAGACGCGTCGGGGCACACCGCCTGCTGGTGGCGCCCAGCCAGGACCTCACCGGCCTGGGCGCAGGCGCGGCGCGTCTGCCGCCCGGTGCCCTCCGCGACAGCCTTGCCCCGATTCTTGCGGACCTCGCCATCCCACCCCGTCACTGTGATGGCACTGACAGAACGCTGCGGCTGGCCTACCACCGGCTGCTGACCGATCGCGACCGACGCGACAGCTTCGAGATGACTGACCTGCTGCCCGACCACCCACCCATGCCGGGGGCAACATTCCTGCGTCCGGTCAGACATCTGGTGCTGATCCCCTCCAGCGCGCCGCGGGACGTGCAACTGATACGCAGCTTGGCGCCGCGTCAGATCACCGCCCTGATCACCGCCACCATGGCGCCAATGTGGCAGGCAGCCCTGGCCCACCTGCCCGCCGGCACCGTGACGACCAGCATCACCATCGACGAAGCCGATCCGGTGGTGTCGGTCCGGCAGGCCTTGGCCGCTTGGTCTGAGGTGGACGGCGACACGGTCGTCGATGTGTCGGGCGGCACCAAAGCCATGGCCGTGGCCGTCGCGCTGCACTTCCATGGCACGACGCGGCTGATCGCCATCGACAGCCCCAAGCATGGCTATCTGCCCGACAGCAGCGCGTGCCGGATCCTCTGCCTCTGACGCGGTCGTCAGACCGCCGCTGTCGCGCCGGTATCAAGGGTGATGGATGTCCCCCTGATCCCCGCCTGGCTCGAAACCTTCCCCGACCTCGCAGCCGCGGCCCGGGTGCGCGGCGACCCGTCAGGACGCATCAAGCACCTCATCGCCTATGACGTGCGCGATGGCCGGCGCCTGTGTCGACTGCACAAGCGTCTCAAAGATTACGGCGTACCCGTCCAACTCAGCGTCTTCGAATGCCTGCTGACGCCGCCGCAGGTTGATGAACTGTGGGCCGCGGTGCATGGCATCATCGATGTCGCCGTGGACTGGGTCGTACTGTACCGCCTCCATCGACCCTGGGATGAGGCGGTCCGCCATGTTGGCTGCTATGACCCGGCTCTGCTGGACGCCGACGACATTATTTTCTTCTGAACCGTCTGAAAGAACCCCCATGGCCACCATCGTCCTGCATACCCAAGGCACCCTGGTCGAGGCGCACGGCCGCCACCTGCGCATCACCACCCCGGACGGCGTCGGCAGCGACCTGCCGCTGCTGAACGCCGATCGCGTCCACTGCTATGGCAGGGTGCAGGTCACCACCAACGCCATCCACCTGCTCGCCGACCAGGGGCGAGATCTGGTCTGGTTCTCACGGCGTGGACGCCTACGCGCCCGCCTGACCCACCAACCGTGCCAGGGTCTTGAGGTGCGCCGCGCTCAATATCGTCTCGCTGATGACCGGGCCGCCACCACGGCAACCGCCGGCCGCATCGTATCCGCCAAAATCCACAACCAGCGTGCCGTGCTGCTACGCGCCTGGCGTGGCCGTGATCAGCCGCCGGACCAGGGTCTTCTGGACCGGCTGGACGGCCTGGCCAGCGACGCCGGAAAGACGGACGCCACCAGCAGTCTGCTCGGCCTTGAAGGGGCCGCCGCCGCCGCCTATTTCCCCGCTTGGGCGGCCATGCTTGCCCCTTTTGTATGGGCGGGGCGCAATCGGCGACCACCCCGCGATCCCCTGAACATTCTCCTATCGTTGGGCTATACCATGCTGACCAACGAAGTGCAGGCCCAGGCCGAGGCCCTCGGCTGCGACGTCTGGCTGGGCATCCTCCATGGCCTGCGACCCGGTCGGGCCGCCTTGGCACTGGACCTGGTGGAGGCGCTGCGTCCGGTGGTGATCGACCGCCTGGTCCTGGACCTGATCAGTCATCGTCGCCTGGGGCCGGAACACTTCGAATGTCCCAGCGCCCCGCCCGCAGACCAGGAGGGGGCCGTCCGGGATGAGGAAGACGCACCCCTGACCGACCCCGAGACGGGCGACCCCCTGCCCCGGCTCACCGCTGACGGCTTCCGGCGCTACCTGACCGCCTACGAGAAACGTATGCAGCATCGCAGCGGCGATGATGATGTGGAAACCGGCCTGCGCCCCTTGGTGGCGGCCCAGGCTGCCGATCTGGCCCGCGCGCTGCGCGAGGGTCACATCGCAACCTGGCAACCCTATCAGCTGCGCACCTGAGCCGATGCTTCTCGACCTTAGCACCAAAGGCAGAGGCCACCTCGTCTTCCAACCGCCCGAGACCACTGCCACCAGCCCGGCCAGGCTGGCATGGCGCCTGCCTGGTCAGGATGCCGCCCAGGCCGAGATACTCGACGCACCCCAGCGGGCGATCAGCCTTGGTCCCACCGGACAACCCACCGCCGACGCCCTGGCGGAATGCTGGGAACATGGCCTCTCGGTGGCCCTGCTGCGCGGCGCACGGGTGGCCTGGTTGGCCACCAGCCAAGGGCCTCGACCAGCCGAACTGACCCTGCGACGTCGCCAGCACCGTCAGTACCACGACGAGCATTGGCGCCAGATGCTGGCTCGCAGCCTGGTGACCGCAAAAATCGCCGCCCAATCGCGGGTGCTGGGACAATGGCTCCGCCGCCATCCTGGACTCGGACACCTGCTGCCGCGCATCCGCAGCCTCGATGCCGACTGCCTGACTCTGGGCGGCAAGCACGACATGGACCAGATCCGCGGCCTGGAAGGCCACGCCGCCCGCACCTACATCGAAGGCCTGGGAATCATCCTCGGCGCCCCCTTCGCGCGCCAGCCCCGCACCGCACCTGACCCCATCAATCTGCTGCTGGACACCGGATATTCACGCTTGGTGCAGGCCCTGGTCTGCCGACTGCTGGCCCTGGGCGCCGACCTGGCCACTGGTGCCCTGCATGCCGATGACGACCACCGTCCCACCCTTGCCCTAGACCTTATGGAACCGCTCCGCCCCTTGATCGTCGATCGCTTCGTGCTGCGCTGGCACCTCCACGCCCCTGGCCCATGGCACCAGCAGGATCCCTGCAATCCGGAACGCTGCACCTTTACCGCCGACGGCCGCAAGCGCTTCAAGGACCAATGGTCCACGTGGCTCCACGGCGGCCCTCGCCGTCCGGGCCAGATGCATGCCGTGGTCGCCACCATCCAGACCTGGCAAGCCACCCTAAACCATGTCCCAGGTCACCCCCGCTGGCCCACAACCACTGCCAGTCCGTGGTGACCACTCTGCCGAGATCCCTCGAACCCCTTGCCCACCAAACAGATGCCCACTACACTCTCCAACGGTACCACCGCCAAGCACCCGAGCGATGACACAAAGCTAAAAGCGCCTTCGAAGCTATTTGCTGCCAATGGGTTAGGAAGCCAGGGTCGACCTAACCCCCCCCGCTCTAGGGGATTGAGACCCGTGCCGGGTCTATGGTCCGCACCCGCAGAGAGGGAGAGCACACGGCAGAACTCCAGAGCCGGGGT
>JBBQTJ010000089.1:0-11291 GCA_038213315.1 Planctomycetota bacterium | reverse complement strand
GGACGGCCTGCTGCGCCAGTCCCACGAGCAACGCGACGAACTGGCCTTGACCGCGGCCCAGGCCGAACAGGCCAACCGCACCAAGGCGTCGTTCCTGGCCAACATGAGTCACGAACTGCGCACGCCGATGACCGCCATCATCGGCTTCAGCGAGGCGGCGCTGGAGCTGTCCACTGACAGCTTCCAACGCGACTTTCTCGAGACCGTGTTGTCGGCGGGGCAGCACCTCACCGCGTTGCTGGATGACCTGCTGGACCTGGCCCGCATCGAGGCTGGACGGCTGGCGGTGAACCAGGCCCCCTTTCCGCTGCGCGAGACCATCCTGGCGACCTGCGCCATGCTTGACCCGGTAATGCGGCGGCGCGGCCTGGAGTTCAGGGTCACGCTGGCCGAGGACTTGCCTGCCATGGCCTGCGGCGACCCACTGCGTCTGCGCCAGGTGCTGACCAATCTGCTGTCCAACGCGGCCAAGTTCACCCGCGAAGGGCAAGTACGGGTGCTGGCCGGTCGCAGCGGCGATGACAGCTTTCTAGTTGAAGTGAGCGACACCGGCATCGGCATCGCCGTTGCCGACTTGCCGCGCTTGTTCAGGCCGTTCTCCCAGTTGGCGGCCGGTGAACGGGCCGGCGGCTCGGGCCTGGGCCTGGCGATCAGCAAGCACCTTTGCGATCTGATGGGCGGCAGCCTCGCCTGCCACAGCGAACCGGGCCGCGGCAGTACCTTCAGCTGCCTGCTGCCCTTGGCGACAGTGTTCGCCGGCCCGCTCAGGCCGGCGTGGCCTCAACCGGCGGGTCGGCCTGAGCTGGCTCCTCGGCATCAGGAAGCAGGCGCAATACCAGCAGCGTGAGGTCGTCATCCAAAGTGCCGGCGGCCCAGCGACGGACCTCTTGCGCCATGCTGTCGGCCAGGGTCTGAGCCGAGTCTTTGGCCAGGACGATGGCCTGGGCGAACAACCGGCCAGTGCCAAACTCGCGGTCCTGGCGATCCTTCGCCTCGCTGCAGCCGTCGCTGTACTGCACCAGTACGTCGCCGCTGCGCAGGTCCAGCGCCTCGATCTGCAGGCTCTTCATGAACACCTCGCTGGGCACCAGGCCCAGGGCGATGCCACAGCGGCCGACCCGGCGTGCGACCACGCTCTCGGCCGGGTTGACCAGCAGGGCGGGGTGGTGGCCAGCCAGGGCCAGGGTCGCGACGGCGGCATCGGGATCGAGCAGCAGCGCCGACAGGGTGATGAACTGCCCGGGCACCAGGTCGGTGCGCAGTTCGGTGTTGAGGCGGCCCAGCAGCGCGACCAGGTCGCCGCCCTCGCGGGCCAGCAGGCGGAGGGTCTTCACCGCGCTGGCCACCACCAGGGCGGCCTGCATGCCGTGCCCGCTGACGTCGCCCAGCACCAGCAACTGACGCCCATCAGGCATCGCGATCTGGTCATAGAAGTCGCCGCTGACTTCGCTGCGGGGCGCGAAATGCAAACCAATCTCGAAGCCAGGGATCTCGACCGGGCGACGCAGTTGCCGTTGCTGCACCTCGCGGGCCCGAGCCATGTCCTGGGCCGCATTGGAGGCCACCACCCGATGGGCACCGCTGGTCGACAGTTTCGCGCCCAGCTCATCGGTGGTCATCATGCGGCCATCACGCGCCTCGGGGCAACCCGCCAGATGACGGGCCATGCGCTCCATGAATTCAAGCCCGATGGTGCCGCTGGCCGGTCGCGCCAGGGCGGTGATGGTCTCGCCGTTGAAGGGGTTCAGCCAGCCACTCGCGCTGAACATGCGCATGCGCGGCTCGCCCCGCAACAGCGACGGCAGTTCGAACATCCACCGGAAGTATTCGATGCGCACCAGCGGCAGCGGCTCGCCACGCAGCCACAGACCGGTCTCGACCAGATGCTCGCGGGCGGTGCGCACCCGACCCATGACGATCTGCACCGCTCGCCCGTCATAGGGGCAGATCCACCGCTGGCGGTCGGCCGTCACCACATTGAAGGCCGGATCCCGTTCGATGCGCTCAAGCAGATCGCCCGTCAGGGGACGGGTACGACGCAGGGCGGTCACTCGACGAATACGGGCGTTAGACACGAGAGTGCCTCACGAAATAGCGCCGCCGCCCAGGAAGCAAGGGCTTCACCTTCTGTAGTTCAAAAGCTGTAGCTCAAGACTCGAGCAGACGCCCAAGGTGCAGACAGGCCTCTTCCGGCAGGTTGGCGCTGCGACTGAGGGCGACTCCGGCGCGGGCGGCGGCCTGCATGACCTGCCGTTCCAGGTATTCGCTGCTGCTGCCATGCAACGGTAGACCATAGATGGCGAAGCGCACGTCGCCTTGACCCAGATGCGCGACCTGGGCCAGACGCAGCACGGCGGCCTCGACCAGGCTAGCCGCCAAGGCATCCATCTGGGCAAACTCGCCTTCAAGGCCTTGCGCATTGAGGGCCAGCTCGCACAGGACGCGACCGCGCCAAGCACCGCTCATGAGGTGCGGCCCAGCCAGCAAGGGGAGGCCTCGTTCCTGCAACTGCCTCAGCAGGAGGAAATCATCCTGCCACGTGGCGATGGAGACGCGCCGGCCCGCGAACGGCCAGTTGTCCAGCAGCGAGGTCCGGCCATCACAATACAGATGCACCCACCCATGTTCACTGAGGGCGGTGATGGGCGCGACCAGCGCCTGGGCATTACGCTCAAGATGGCCAAGAATGCAGGGCGGCAGCACCAGCCGCACCCGGCGCCACTGCTTGGCCGCCTCTGCAGCCAGGGCGAAGGCCTGGGTCAGGACCTGCCAAGGATTGCCATGACCATCGACTGCGGCGGTGAACTGCGCCCCGCGGCGCGGATCATCCAGACCATCAATCCACAGCCGGCCGCGCACGAAGAGGCGGACGACCTCGGGCGGCATGGACTCGGCCAGGGACAATTGCAGCAGCACGCGCCGACCAGCACGCTCAAGGGCTTCGCGGCCATCCACCGCCAGTCCCAGATCGCAACGGGCCGCCGTACGACCGACCCGCAAGGCGGCATGGGCAGCGGCGGACGAATGCATCCCCAGGCGCACCAGCGCGGCATCGATCAGGCTCAGCAGCAGCGGTGACTGCAATTCGGTGAGGTTGCTGTCGGCCAGATCGGCCTCGACCCGCGCCACCGCTTCGCCGGCGGCTTTGGCATCCAGACCGTGGCTGGCCACCAGATCGGCGACCAGCATGTCCCGATCCCAGGGCCGCCGCCGACCATTCCCATCAATCACCACCAGGTTGAGCCGCTCGGTGCTGCCGTCTTGCGCACGCCGGCCCCGGCGCAACCGCTCGCGCGCATCGCGATAGCGGGCGAAGGCGAGAGCTGCCTCGTAGTGCCCGCTCTCTTGCAGGACATGCACGGTGGCATCCTGCACCAGTTCGATGTCAGGCGTCGAGGTGTCGCAGGTGCGCTCAAGATGCTCAGACACCACCCGGGCCAGCTCATCCGCCCGGCCCGCGTCGTCGGTGCCGGTGGCGCGCAGGGCGCGATCCAGGGCCGACGCGATGCGCGCCTGCTCGAAGGGGACTTCGCGCCCGTCACGCTTGACGATACCACTTGGCTTCATCGGGGAACGCTCGACCCGATCACCGTGCGCAGTTCACGCATGAACTCGTCGAGATCCTTGAACTGCTTGTAGACCGAGGCGAAGCGCACATACGCCACCTGATCGAGGGGATGCAGTTCGGCCATGACCAGTTGGCCGATGTGCGTACTGGTCACCTCGCGGTCGCCGGCGGACAACAGCGTGTGATGGATGCGGTTCACCGCCGCTTCCAGATCCTCGCTGCTGACCGGCCGCTTCTCGCTGGCGGTGATCATGCCAGCCAGCACCTTGCGCCGGTCGAAGCTTTGCACGCGGCCATCGCGCTTGACCACGCGCATGGACTCTTCGCCTTCGACCCGCTCGTAGGTGGTGAAGCGCTTGGTGCACACATTGCACTCGCGGCGGCGGCGGATGGCCGTGCCGTCGTCGGTGGCGCGCGAGTCGATGACGCGGTCGTCATCCTGATTGCAGAAGGGGCAGCGCATGAGCGATCGGCGCACCGTATGGCGGCGGGCAGGTCCGCAAGGCGGTGCTTTCGACCATTTCTCAACAGTGTCGTCCACCGCCGTCGCGGGTCGCGGCCACCGCGCGGATGACGCGCGACAGCCGCTGCACTTTGCTGTTTCCTGATCGGTGCACGCAGCAGGATGCCACGATGCGTCGTCTGCTGAGTGTGATCGCTGCGGTTCTGCTGGGCGGCCTGCTGCTGCCCTGGCTCGACCCGGGCACGGCAGCGTCGGGACCGGTGATTGCGGCGGCGACTCCGCGCACGCTCGATCCCTGTCAGGCGTCATCCTCTGCTGATCTACGGCTGCTGGCGGCGTTGTTCGAGCCGCTGGTGCGCTTGGATCCGGCGACCCTACGCCCGGTGGCGGCCCTGGCCGAGCATTGGCAGGTGCAGGATGGACTGGTCTGGCGCTTCACCCTGCGCGCGGCGCGCTGGCACGATGGCTCGCCAGTGACGGCGGCGCAGATGCGTGATGGGCTGCTGCGCCATCGTCTCCTCAGATCGCCCATGGACTCGCTACTGCTGCCGCTGCTGGCCGACGATGGCATCGTCGCCGTGGACGAGCGCACCTTGTTGCTGACCACGCACCGGCCGGTGCCGCACCTGCTTGAACTGCTGGCGGTTCCGGTCTTCGTGCCGCTGCATCCCTCGCAACGCAGCGAAGGCACGCTGGGCAGCCCAGCTGGGGCCTGGGCCGATCCCATCGCGCTGATCGGCAATGGCCCGCTGCAGGTGGTCGGCTTCCGTCCCCGGGCCTGGTATGATCTGGCTCCTGCGCCCGCGTATGCCGGCCCACATACAGGTCGTGGGCCGGTGCGGGTACTAACGGTCGACGATCCCGCCGCCCAGGTGCGGCTCTTCCTCGCGGGTCAGGTGGACGCCGCGCTCAATCCGTCGCCGGACGCAGTGCTGGCGCTGCGCGCGGCCGGCGACCCGCGCCTGCATGCCGCCGTGCCGTCCTGGGGCACCGAGTTCTTGCGCGTGCGCGCCGTGGCAGGCCAACGTGCAGCACTGCCCCCGGGCTTGGCGGCGGCCTTGGGCGGGGCCATCGACCGGACCGCATTATGCACCCACCTGCTGGGCGGCACGGTGGTTCCGGCCACCACCTTGGTGCCGGCCACCGTTGCGGCCCGGCTGGGCTATCCACTGGTCAGCGCCCCTCCCAGCGGCCTGGCCGCGGCCCGGGCGGCCCTGACAAAGTTTGGGCCGCTTCCTCCGATTGAAGTGCTGGCGCCGTCGTCAGCCCCCGAGCGCGTGCGACTTCTCGAAGCGGTGATCGATGTGTGGCGCCGGGACCTGGGCGTTGATGCTCGCCTGACGGTACTCACCGGCACCGTGCTGCGCAGCCGCGAACGGGCGGTGGATTACGATCTGTGTCGTGGCAACTGGGTTGGCGATTTCCTCGACCCCATCACCTTCCTGGATCTCTTCCGGACCGGTGCAGGCGGCAATCGCACCGGCTGGAGCAATCCCGCCTATGACGCGCTGTTGGATCAGGCCGCTGCGCAGCCGGCCCAGCGCCTCAGCCTCTTGGCCCAGGCCGAGACCCTCCTGCTTGCCCAGGGGCCGGTCATCCCCCTGCACCACAACAGCGCCTGGGTTCTAGTTCGCGATGATCTGGAGGGCGTCAGCGCCAATGCCTTGGAACTGATGTCGTATCAGGCCATGCACCGACGCTGAGTCAGTCGCCTGCGGTTGCCCAGCTTGCACGCACCTCGGCCAGGGCCGTCAGCATGGTGCGCAACTCAGCCAGGCGCTGGTACTGCATCGCGACGTCCAGGGCTTGCAGCACCAGGCAATAGAAGTGGCGCACGGCAGCAGCAGCGGCGGGATCGACCGTGCCATCGACCGCACGCATCAGCGCCATCAGCCCGCTACGGGCATGGGCAGCCGGCAGCCGAGCCCGCACGGCGAGGTGGTTGGCGAGGAACAGATGTACCTCGGCGAGGTTGCTCTCGACCCGTCCAAGAGTCGCCAGAACCACCTCCAAGTCACTGGCCACCAACTGATTGGACCACTGTGCAGTCATCGCCATGGTACTGTCTCCGTCATCAGTATCGGCATCAATGGTGCAGCCTTGAGCACTGCCAATCCAACTGCAACAGCGGCAGGCACCTCACGACCAAGTTGGCCAGACCGTGGGCAGGCAGCCGGGGGAAATGGCCCCAATGCTTCTACAGCCGCGTCAACGGACTGGGCACCCCGATCGGATACACCGTCAGGCCGAACTCCCGAGCCTTCTCTTCATCGTACTGATTGCGTCCGTCGAAGACCGTCTTGCCGGACAGTTGATGGGCCAGCTTCTTGAAGTCAGGGCGACGGAACGGCCGCCATTCAGTGATCAGGCACAGGACGTCGGCGCCCTCGGTGGCCTCGTACTGATCGCCATGATAGGTGACGCCCTTCAGGACCCCGACCAACTTCTGGAACTCATGGGTCGCCTTGGGGTCATGGGCGCGGACCTTGGCTCCGGCGGCGCTCAGATCCTGTAGCAGGCCGATGGCGGGGGCATCGCGCACATCGTCGGTGTTGGGCTTGAAGGCCAGGCCCCACACCGCCACGGTGAGGCTGGCCAGCGGGCGTCCGGTCAGCTCGCACCAGGCGGCCAACTTGCGTTGCAGGATGCGCTTCTGCTCGCGATTCACCTGGTCGACGGCCTTGATGATGCGGGCATCGAAGCCCACGACCTCGGCGGTATGGATCAGCGCCTTCACATCCTTGGGGAAGCACGAGCCGCCGTAGCCGGCACCGGGATGCAGGAACTGGAGGCCGATACGGCTGTCCGAGCCCATGCCCTGACGGACCTGGCGGACGTCGGCGCCGATACGCTCGCACAGGCCGGCGATCTCATTGATGAAGCTGATCTTGGTGGCCAGCATGCAATTGGCGGCGTACTTGGTCATCTCGGCACTGCGGATGTCCATGGTGTAGAAGCGCAGGCCGTTGCGGATGAACGATGAATACAGCTCATGGAGGATGCCGCCGGCCTTGGGGCTGTCGACGCCGACCACCACCCGGTCGGGCTTCATGAAGTCGTCGACGGCGCTACCTTCTTTCAGGAATTCCGGATTCGAAGCCACATCGAAGGGCACGTGCACGCCGCGCTTGTCCATCTCGGCCTTGATCCAGCCGCGCACCTTGTCGCTGGTCCCGACCGGCACGGTGCTCTTGGTCACCGCGACCACGTACTTCGTCGCCGTCCGACCGATATCCCGGGCCACCGACTCGATGAAGCGCAAATCAGCTTCGCCGTCCTCGCCCATGGGGGTACCGACGCAGACCATGGCACATTCCGCCTCGGCCAGGGCCTCAGCCGCGCTGGTGGTGAAATTCAGGCGACCGGCGTGGATGTTCTCCTTCAGCAGTTCATCAAGACCCGGCTCATAGATCACGCACTCGCCTTGGCGCAGGCGGGCGACCTTGGCTGCATCCACATCGACGCAGATCACCTCGTTGCCCATCTCGGCAAAGCAGGTCCCGCTGACCAGGCCAACGTATCCGGTTCCAAAGATGGCGACGCGCATGAGCGGCTCCTGCTGAAGTTAGGGCAGGATACTGCTGACCTGACCCGCCTGATGCAAGCGTTGCCGGAACGATGAACCTGCGAATGATCACCACATGGACCAGCCCCCGGCCCTGCCGACCGTGCGCCCCGCAGCCGATCCGGCGCTGTGGTCGGGCGAGATCGTCCCCCTGCCGGTCAGCCGCGCCTTGTCCGCGCTTGAGCGGGATGACCTGGATCGCGCCTTGGGAGTCTCGCCATTGGCCGTGGCCGGTGCGACCCCGCGCCGCATCAGCCTCTATGAACTGGGCGCCGGACTGCTGCTGACCGTGCTGGTGGCCGGGACCGTGCTGGTGGTGATGCCGTGGAGTCGTTTCGTCTCGCCGCGACCCGGAACCCTGTCCGATGCACCCGCGGCCGCCGGACCCTTGGACGAACGCGAGGTCGCGGCCCTGGAACGCTCGGAAGATCCAGGCGCCCGGGCCGAGCGCGTCCTGCTGCGCGCCGATGCCGCCGCCGCTGCCGGGCGCGTGTCCGAGGCCCTGCGCCTCGCGGAAGAAATCTTCCCGCCCGGTGATGCCGCAGGCTGGCCAGATCATGCGCGCCTCTTCGGTTGGTATTGTCGCATGCTCGATACCCAGGCCATGCCGATGCGCCTGCGCCGGGCGGCCGACACCTATTTATCCGTGCATCGCGATGCCCTCGAACCGCGCTTCTGGGCAGGCCGCGCCCGCCTGCGCCTGGCCGGACCGCCGCGCGTCGACTACGGCGACGCCACCTCTGACCCCGCCGCGCGGCAGGCCGCGGGCGAAGCCGACCTGGCGCTGCGCCTGCTGACCGAGCTGAATCTGCGCGCGGGCCTGCGCCAGGAGCACGGCTGGCAACCCGACGCTGCGAGCCTGGCGCGCTGGAGTCTTGAACTGGCCCGGGCCCAGGCCCAGGTCTGGCGCACCGCCAACCGCCCGCTGTCCGGCGCCATGCTCACCGATCACCTGGAAGCGGCCCTGCGCCTGACTATGGCTGCCAATCTGGACGCCCTGCAACCCGCCCTGGAATTGCGTCGGCAGCTGCTGCTGGAAGTGCGCGATGCCAAGTGGGGTGCCAGTGAATGGACCTCCATCTGGACCCTGCGCCTGTTGGGCGAAGACCTGACCTTTGCCGCCGTATCTGCGCAGCTGCGCAAACTTGACGAACGTTTGGCGACGGCCAAGGCGGCGGGACCATGAGCGCGCTGCTGGGCACCGTGCACCGCTTACTGAAAACCCCACGGGTCGACGCCAGCGGCGGCGTCCGCGGCCTCAGCGATCCCCGCTGGGCGGTGGTGGCCCTGGCCTATGCCGGCGCGGCCCTGCTGATGGCTCAGGATCCCTGGTACGGCACCGATCTGTTCGCCTGGACCCAGGGCATCCTGGTGCTGCTGCTGACCCTGGTGTTGGTGGCCACGGCGGTCTTCGATTGGCAACTGCTGGGCCCGACGCGGGGTATCAACCTGGTCCTCCATGCCCTGCTCTGCTGTCCTGTGGCCTTGCTGCTGGGCCGCCTGCTGGCCCAGCCTGGGGCGCCAGTGCCAAGTGAGCCGGCGGCCTGGTTCCCTGGCATTGCCGAGGCCCTCAGCCAAGCCCTCAGCGGCGCCGCCACCGTGCTGCCGCCCTTCGTCGTCAATCTGTTCAACCTGCTGCGCGAGATCTTCACCTCGCTGGGCCTGGTGCTGTTCATCCTGGTCGCGGCCATCGCCCTGGAGGTACGCGGGCTGGGCTGGCGCCTGGGCCTGCTCGGCGTCGCACTGATGGTGCCGGCCAGCGCGGCCCTGGCCTGGTCGCCGCACCCGTCGCTGGCCTTCCTGGGCGGCACCATCCTGCTCGTCTTCGGCATCGCCGTCCAAGCCGCCGACATGAGCAGGATCGCGGTGGAACAGGCGATTCTGCGCCGCCTCGCTGACGTCCATGATGCTGCCGAACGCCGCGCCGCCCTCGGCCTCGCCCTGTGGGCCGTGCGCCACGGCCCGGTCAGCGAAACGCAGGTGGCCCTGCATGTCCAGCAAGCCTGGCTGGCTTCCAATCTGGATGCCGAGTCCAGACGCCAGATCGCCTATGGTCTGACCCTCCGTCTGGTGCGGGTCTGGGAGGTGCTTGAATTGGTCGGCACGCCCAAGGGCATGCACCTGGTGATCTCACCCCGCCTGCTACGCCAAAGTCACCCGCTGGCGCCCGTCGCCATCGTCCCCCGCCGCCTGGTCCTGAGCATGGTCGCGCTATTGTACGTGCTCAGCCCCATCGACCTCATCCCCGACGCCATCCCCATCGTCGGCAATCTTGACGACCTCGCCCTGGCATTAGCCACCGCCTGGCCCTGGCTACGCGCCTGGACCGGCCGAGGACGCAGCAGCGCGATAGAGGTGGACGGGCGTGAATGACCAAGGTTAAGGGAAGCCAAGGGAGCCAGCCTGCAAAGTTTTTTGCTGTCTATTCAGATCCTGAAAAATGGCGGACTAGTGACCAGCAAGGAGGTGGCCGACACGGTGCCGGATGGTCTGACGTGATCATCGCGGCCAAGGAACTGTCGGCGAGCCCCCATCGAAGGCGCGACAGCCGGGGCTAGAGGATAAACATGAGGCAGAGCCACCTGCTATGGCATCACGCCGCGGCCGGCCGCGCCCGTGTCCCGCCCAGGAACGCACTGCACCGTGAGCGCACCCAGTCGACGCCGCGGCGGGTTGCTTCCTGCGCCCGCGAGGCGGCGCTGCCGATGCAGCCACGGCTGAACAGGCCCGAGCCTGTCACCAGGCCCAGCCAGTCGTCGAGGCGGATCTCTAGCCGGGCCAGGATCGGCGCGAGGTGCGGCGGGATCGCACCGCGTTTGCCGGCCTTCACCGCCCGGCCCGTCGCATCAAGGAGGCTCAGGTAGTCGTCCACCGGAACGCGTCGTAAGCACGTGCCCACCGGCGCGAGCCACAGGCCCGACTCTGCCCGACCATTGGCGCCCGGTGCGGTCGCGTCCGTGACACCGGCGCGCTCCAGGGCGCGCGCCTGCTTCCCGGCCGGAACCTCGGCGCGGATGCGCTGCACCGCCCGCGCGCGCTGCCGCGCCGCGATGCGCGTCCGGGCCGAAGTATGCGCGCTGCGCTCCGGCCGGTCCGCCATGCCCGCACGGATCGGGTTGAGGTCCACATACGCCATGCACGCCATCAACGCGCCCTCGTCCAGCAGCGGCACCGACGTAAACCGCGCCTCCCAAAAGGCTCCCGTGCAATCGTCCTCACGATTCGCCCGCCGGGAAATCCCCTCCTTCAGCGCCTTCATGAACCACGACAGATGGCACAAGCGGCCACGCCGCTGTGCAACCCACGCGGCGTCCGCCGCCTGCCGTGTCACGGCCACCGGATCTGCCGCCAGAGCCGACCCATCCGCCAGCACCCGCCCACGCCCAGGAAAAAGCATCCACCACCGCCGCACCACGTCCTCCGCGCTCCACTGCGTCGCCACGGTCGGATCCATCCGCACCACCACATGCAGATGATTGGACATCACCGCATACGCCGCCACCCGACAGGAAAAGACCGACCCCACCACGCCCAAGCGCTGCTCTACCCACACCTTGCGCGAGGAGGAGGCCGAGTTCCCCTCCACCAGAAACGCCCGGCGGACACAGCGCGACACGCAATGCACCCACCCTGGATCACGAAGGTCAAGCAGGTGACGGCGGGCGTAGGTCATGAGGGTGAAGATAGCGAAACTT
>JBBQTJ010000088.1:0-11311 GCA_038213315.1 Planctomycetota bacterium | reverse complement strand
ATGTCTTTTTTTGAAACATTAAAGTTCAAAAATGATATAATTTTGTTTTTAAACAAAATTTTCACACTATTTTTAAAACATATTTTTTCTAAAAATAAGGTTTTTGCTGAACCCAAAACTCAAAACTCAAAACCCCTCAGTATTTCAGTATAAACTCCGTCAAATTATCGCTGTCGTGCAAGTCTAATTTTTTACGCAAGCGATAACGTTTGTTTTCAACGCCGCGCACTGATATATAAAGTAAAGGACTAATTTCTTTTGAGGTTAAATTCATCCGCAAATAAGCGGCAAGTTTCAAGTCACCAGGCGTTAAATCGGTGAATTCTGTTTTCAGACGTTTCAAAAAATCTTCATGTACTTGATTGAAGTTTTCTTCAAAAATACGCCAATTTTCTTCGCTTGATAGATTATTTTCTATCATTTTCTTCAATTTGGTGTAGTGTTTTTCAGGAAAACGGGAGCCCTGCAACGCAATGTCGACTAGGTCTTTGGGGATCGGCTTGCCATTGCGGGAAGGCGGTGGCTGACGGAGCTCATTCGCAGCAGCCATGCTGAGGCTGGCTTGGACTGAATCCGCCTTGTGCGGCGGCAGGCCGGTCGCCAATTCATACAAGATGGCCGCCAGACAATAGATATCCGACCAGGGGCCGATGTCACCGGACTGGTTGGCCATCTCTGGTGACATGTAGGCCGGCGTGCCGGCCATGCCCTTGTAGCCCGCAGCTTGGGGGATTTCGGCGCCCAGGTCGCGCAGGGCCACGGCACAGCCCCAATCCAGGACCAGCACTTCGCCGAACTGCCCAACCATGACATTGGCCGGCTTGAGATCGAGATGAAGGATGCTGCGGGCATGGGCGAAAGCGATGGCGTCGCAGACCTTCAGCAGGACTTCGAGATGCTCGTTCAGGCCCATGGTCAGGGCTTGCTTGGCCTGGTGCTCGTCGGACGGATAGAGGAGGTCGCGCCACGCCTGGCCATCGATCTTCTTCATCACCAGCTGAAGTTCGCCCTTTGGGCTGGTGATCAGGTCGTGCACCGGCATCACATTAGGATGCTCGATCTGGGCCATCACCATGGCTTCGGCGCGGAACCGTGCCGCCGCGTTGTGAGTTTCCTGGCCGGTGATCAGGGTCTTGACCGCCACCGTGCGGGCCAACGCGCATTGGGTGGCGCTCCAGACCACACCCATGCCGCCTCGGCCGATTTCTCGCGACAGGTCATAGCCTGCAGAAACCGCGACCTTTCGTGTGTAAAGTGACGTCGCCGGGCGGATCGTACCAAGGCTGTTGCCATCACTGGTGTGACTGAGATGGCCATCCAGCGGCGCGCTGGCGCCAAGGGTATTGGGGCCAAGTGTGCCAGCGAGGGGCTTGCTTGGTTTAAGGATCGGTTCCAGTTCCAAATCTTCAAAGGACTGGTCATCCGTCTCCGCTGGAACCGCCGGCGCGGGCGTCCGGTGCGAGGGGCGCACGATGGTCGCGGTGCGCGTGCGCATGATGGTGGTGGTGCCGGCGCTGCCGGTTCCATCGGGGGCACGCAGAACCTGCTTCGTGTCACATTTTGGACAGCGCACCTTGCGACCGATGAGACGATCGGGGACATCTTGACGATGGCCACAGTTGCCGCACCAGAATGTAACCTCAGGCATAGGCCGGGAAGCATAGCATCGACACTTCTGGCCGCAACCTTCAGCCTGGCATGTTCCTTACGTTCAGGTGCGGCACGGTGTTTGGTCTTGTCCCTGGCCCATCGAATGTTGCAACTGCTTCGCGTAAGACCGTACCGGCCATGACCTGCATCGATGATTTTGTCCCGAGGAGGAGCAGTCATAGGGCTTGTGCAAATGTTTGGACATTCCATCATTAGAACATGAACTGGCGTGCCGACCCCACCAATCCACTCCCCCTTCACGTGCAAATCGAGCAGTACCTCAGACGCTTGATCCAAGAAGTGCCGTACCGGGACGGGGGCTTCCTGCCCGATGAGGTCACCCTGGCGGAGCGCTCTGGCGTCAGCCGCAATACGATCCGGGCCGGCATCCTGAAGCTGGTCACCGAGGGCCTGGTGGAGCGCCGGCGGGGGCAGGGCACTCGGGTTGCCCGGCAAGTGCCGATCGTCGCCCCCCTGGATGGCGTCGCGTTCCGCCGTCAGGTCGAAGCCGATGACGGCACGCTGCAGCCATGGAGCCATGCAGCCTCCTGGGAGGCCGCAACCGCGCCCATCGCGGGCGCCTTGGGGCTGCCTGTCGGGCAGCGCCTGCTGGGCCTGACGCGGGTCCGTGGCGACACGCGCGGCCCGGCTCTGGTGATCCGCAGTTGGGTGCATCCACGGGTGCCCTTCACCGGCACCGAGGACTGGTCACGCCCGCTGGACGAGCTCTTCACGGCGGTGGGGGTGCCGGTCAGTCACGGCGAAGAACGCATGCGCGCTGTGCTCGCCGATGGACCGGTCGCCCAGGTGTTGGGGCTTCGTCCCGGGGATCCGGCGTTGCAAGTCGAGCGGACGCTGCGCGATCACGAACAACGACCGCTGGAGTTCGCTCAGATCACCGTGCGTTCTGATCGAAGCGTGCCGCAACGGGCTTTTCGTCGACAGAATTGAGCCTTGAGGCCAGGCGGAAAGCCCTTCGGTCGGTATCAGCCGGCCGCGCTGCGACGTTGCCGCTCTCGATACATGTTCTCGGCGTTGGCCAGATCAGCAGGAGTGTTGACCCCGAACACACAGGCCACGTCGTCGGTGATCACCAGTTCCACCGGCCGGCCTTCGCTGGCCAGCATGCCGACCACGTCCGTCAGATAGTATTCCCCCTGCGCATTGGCGGGACGGATCTGCTCAAGACAGCGGAAGAGGTGCGTGCGATCAAAGACGTAGATGCCGCTGTTGACCAGCTCGATGCGCCGCTCGTCGGAGGTGGCATCCTTGTGCTCGACGATGCGGATCAACCGCCCGTTCGCGCCGGTGATCATGCGGCCATAACCGGTGGGATCGGCCATCCGTGCGGCCACCCCGGTGCAGGCTGCGCCCCGTTCCAGATGCTTGGCGATAAGCGCGCGCAGCAGGGTTGCTGGCGTCATCGGGCAGTCGCCACACAGCACCAGCACCAGCTCGCCGCGCACCGCCGCAGCGGTGCATAGCACGGCGTGTCCGGTCCCCAGCTGCTGGTCCTGGAGCACCGTTTCGGCACCCAGGCCATGTACCACGGCCGCGACGTCCTCGCGCTGCCAACCAACCACCACGACGGTCTGCATGACGCCCAGTTCGGCGCAGGTGGCCAGCACGTGACTGACCAGCGGCCGTCCGGCCAGAGGATGGAGGACCTTGGCCAAATCGGACCCCATGCGGGTCCCTTTTCCGGCGGCGAGGATGACGGCAGTGACGGTGGACATGGGCGGGCAGTGTGGTGCGCCCAGCATCCTGTCCATCAGGCGCTCACCCAGTGCTCTGCTCCTCGTTGGCCAACAGGGTCACTGCCAGGGCCGTCTGGGTCTCCGGACTGATCTTGGCTCGCTCAGCGATCAGGCCCACCGCAGGGATCCACAACGGTCCAGCGGCATCAGCCAGCACCATAATGCTGGGCCGTTGCCAAGCCGGCACCCGGCGGGCAGCCAGGGTATCGGCCAGGGGCTGGCTGCCCGGGCTGCCCAACGGGGTCCAGCGTTCGCCCAGCCGGATCTGCCGCCAGACCAGCGGCGGACGCACCGCTGCGCCATCGAGGATCACGCCGGATTCCACGCGTGGGTCGCCCGGCACCGGAACCTCGGTCAGGCTCAAAATCCCCCCCGGCAGCCAGACCACACCGGGGAATAAAATGACCACCTCAGCGGGCGGCGCGCTGGCGGCGGTGAACCAGGCCAGGGTGGTGGTCTCGCGCACGAAGGTCGTGCCGCCAACATGCAGCCGCGTGTCGGGGGCGGCAGTGATCAGGGCGTCAAGTCGCTGCACGTGGCTGCGGCGTAGGGGACAGCCCTGGGCGCGCAGCAGGCGCAGCCACAGTTCGGCGCGGATACCCTTTGGGGTGGTCAGCAGCGTAATCAGCGGCAAGCGCGCGGCCTTGCCATCCCATAGCTTGGCCGCTTGCGCCCGGGCGATGGTGAGGCGCTGCTGCGCGGCCAAGGCGGCGGCGGCCAGTTCGGCCGAGACCCCAGGGAGCCCCTCTTCGAGCACGGGCAGGACGGCGTTACGCAGGCGATTGCGGGTAAAACGGGGATCGGCATTGCTGGCGTCTTCGCGCCAGTCCAGGCCCCGAGCCTGCAAGTGGGCACGCAGCCCCGCCCGGGCCGTGTTCAGTAGTGGACGCACCAGGTCAATGCCGGCCGCCAGGCGCCGCCGCGGGGGAATGCCGGCTAAACCGGCATCGCCGGCGCCGCGCAGCAAGTTCATGAGCACGGTCTCGGCCTGGTCGTCCTGATGATGGGCGGTGGCCACGGCGGTAGCGTGATGCTGCCGGGCGACCTCGGCCAGACGGGCATGACGATGCCGCCGACCGGCAACCTCCAGTCCACAGCGCCAGGCGCGCGCCTGGTTCCGCAGATCAATGCCTTCCGTGAGTACCACGCCACCGGCTTGACCATAGACGAGCCCGCGCTGGCGGACGAACTCGGCATCTGCCGTCGATTCGGGCCGCAGTCCGTGATCCAGGTGCCAGACCACCAGCGGCCAGCGACCGGCCAACACCAGCAGATCCCACAGCGCACAGCTATCTGCCCCGCCACTAACCCCGACCACCAGCGTTGCGCCTGTCGGCGGTAAGACCGTCGCATCGAGAAGGCTGTCAACCGCCAAGCGCCAACTGCCTTCCGCCGATCTTGGCTCAGTCACGTCACCCGCCGCCGCTGGTCCTGCATGGTGCGCGAGGTCAGTAAGTCGACCAGCGGCGGCAGCAGATCCTTGGCGGCGCCGCGCAGGCTGGCCGCGGCCACTTGGCTGAAGCCGGTTTCCTCCGGGTTCAGCTCGACCACCGGGCGCCCCGCCGCCGCCAAGTCGTTGGGGATGCCTGAGACCGGCTGCACCAACAGGGACGAACCGACCAGCAGGCAAGCATCCGGCTCGAAGCGGGCCACGGCCTCCAGCGGCCCGCTGGGCAGGGCCTCGCCAAACCACACCGACCCCGGCCTGACCCGTGCGCCACAGGCCGGGCAGGGCCGCAAGCTCAGCAGGTTGTCCTGGTCATCCTTGGCCCGCCAGCCGCAGTTGGCAGCGCACATGGTATCGAACAGCGAACCGTGCAGATGCACGACCTGGTTAACGCCGGCACGCTCCAGCAAGTCGTCCTCATTAGTGGTGGCCACCAGCACCTGGGCGGGCGCCGGCAGATGCGCGCTGAGCAGGGCGATGGCCCGCTGGCCCGGGTGCGGACTACAGCTGGCAACGTGCAAGCGGCGCTCTCGGTACCAGTCCCACACCACCTCAGGATCGGCAGCAAACCCCCCCGGCGTGGCCAGGCGCTCGACGTCGTGGGTGCGCCACAGCCCCCCTTCACCGCGAAACGTCGGCACTCCGGCATCTGCGCTCAAGCCTGCCCCCGCCAGCACCAGCAGGCGTTTGCTGGTCGAAAGGGCCACGGCCGCAGCCGTGATGGCCACGCGCACGGCGGACTGGTACTCTGCAGCGGTGGACACGCCGGGCAGGCTAGGCCGGCTCTGACCGCGCCGCAAGACACCTTCGCACGCCAAGGAAAGTGCTTGCGCTGAATGGCTTGCCATCGCCATTTGCGGCCATCCACTGCGCCGCCATGAAACTGTTCGAACTCTCTGCTGACATCGCCGTGGTCATCGGCGGCACCGGCGTGCTGGGCGGCGGTCTGGCCCAAGGGTTGGCGGCTGCCGGGGCCGCGGTGGCCGTTCTGGGTCGCAACGCCGAGCGGGGTGCGGCGCGGGTGGCTGCCATCACGGCCGTCGGTGGTAAAGCAGTGTTCATCGCCTGCGACGCGGCCGACCAGGCGAGCCTGGTGACGGCGCACCGCCAGATCGAGGCCCAGCTGGGGGCGCCAACCGTGCTGGTCAATGCTGCGGGCGGCAACGATCCCAAGGTCACCGTGGTGGGCGAGCGCAAGGTCGAGGACATCGCCTTGGCCGACTGGCGGGCCAATTTCGACCTGAATCTGGTTGGTGGCTGCTTGCTGCCCTGTCAAGAATTCGGACCCGCCATGGTCCGACGCGGCGTTGGCTCGATCATCAATATCGCCTCGGTCAGCGCCCACGTACCGCTGTCGCGCGTCATGGCCTATAGCGCGGCCAAGGCGGCCGTCCTGTCCCTCAGCCGCTTTTTGGCCCGGGAATGGGCCCGCACCGGGGTGCGCGTCAACACCATCACGCCCGGTTTCTTCCCCGCTGAACAGAACCGCAAGCTGCTCTTCAATGAGGACGGCTCGCCCACCGCCCGGGCCCAACAGATCCTGGGGCATACCCCCATGGGCCGCTTCGGCCGCGACGAGGAACTGGTCGGCGCGTGTGTCTTTCTGGCCAGCCGGCAGGCCGCCTCTTTCGTCACGGGTACCGATCTGTGCGTAGACGGCGGATTCCTGGCCACCACGATCTGATCCGACCCATCTCACACCATTCAGGACAAAAGAGTTTTATGAGCCAAGCCGACATCGCCCTCATCGGTCTCGCCGTGATGGGACAGAATCTCATCCTCAATATGGCCGACCACGGCTTCACCGTCGCGGTCTACAATCGCACGGTCAGCAAGGTGGACGAGTTCCTGGCCAACGAGGCCAAGGGCTTCAGCGTCATCGGCGCCCACTCCATCCCCGAGCTGGTCAAGCTGCTCAAGCGTCCGCGCCGGATCATGATGCTGGTCAAGGCTGGTCCGGCGATCGACGACTTCATCGCCCAGCTGCTGCCCCACCTCGAACCCGGCGACATCATCATCGACGGCGGCAACAGCCACTACCCCGACACCATCCGCCGGGCCAAAGAGCTGGAGGCCAAAGGCCTGCTCTTCGTCGGCAGCGGCGTGTCGGGCGGTGAAGAGGGTGCCCGTCGCGGTCCGTCCCTGATGCCCGGTGGCAGCAAGGCCGCCTGGCCTGCGATCAAGCCGATCTTCCAGTCCGTGGCCGCCAAGGTCGATGGAGGCGTCCCGTGCTGCGACTGGGTCGGCGCCGACGGCGCGGGGCACTACGTGAAGATGGTGCACAACGGCATCGAGTACGGCGACATGCAGCTGATCTGCGAGGCCTACCACCTGCTGCGCGACGGCCTCGGCCTGGACAGCGACGAACTTCAGGAGGTCTTCGCCGAGTGGAACACCGGCGAGCTGGACAGCTACCTCATCGAGATCACTCGCGACATCCTCGCCTTCAAGGAAGGCAAGAAGCCCCTGGTCGAAAAGATCCTCGACGCTGCCGGTCAGAAGGGCACGGGCAAGTGGACGACCGTCAGCAGCCTCGACCTTGGCGTACCGGTGACCCTGATCGCTGAAGCCACCTTTGCCCGCTGTCTGTCCGCCCTGAAAGAGGAGCGCGTCAAGGCCAGCAAGGTCCTGCCCAAGCCCACCAAAGCCAAGTGGAAAGGTGCGAAGAAGAAGGCCATCGAGCAGATCCGTCAGGCCCTGTATGCCTCGAAGATCGTCAGCTACTCCCAGGGCTTCATGCTGCTACGCGAGGCCGCCAAGGAGCACAAGTGGGAGCTCGATTACGGCCAGATCGCTTTGATGTGGCGCGGCGGCTGCATCATCCGCAGTCGCTTCCTGAGCAAGATCAAGGACGCCTACGTCAAAGATCCCCAGCTCGCCAATCTGCTGCTCGACCCCTTCTTCAAGAAGGCCATCACCAAGAGCCAGGACGGCTGGCGCGCCACCATCGCCCAGGCCGCCCTGGTCGGCATCCCCACCCCGGCCTTCAGCACCGCCTTGGCCTTCTACGATGGCTACCGCTGCGCCCGCCTGCCCGCCAACCTGCTCCAGGCCCAGCGCGACTACTTCGGCGCCCACACCTACGAGCGCACCGACAAGCCCCGTGGACAGTTCTTCCACACCAACTGGACCGGCCGCGGCGGCACGACGTCGTCGTCGACTTATAATGCCTGAGTTTTGAGTTTCGAGTTTCGAGGAGAAGTCACTCGAAACTCGGGACTCGAAACCTCATCGTATGACAAGGTCTAGTTTCGAGTTTCAAGTTTCGAGGAGAAGTCACTCGAAACTCGAAACTCAAAACTTCTTTTTACCCCAAGGATCCTTCAGCGTCGCCGTGCGGTTATATACCGGTTTGGTGGCGGTGCTGTCGGGGTCGACGCAGAAATAGCCCAGGCGCTCGAACTGCCAGCGAGAGAGTACGGCGGCCTTGGCCAGGTCCGGCGGGATCTTGCAGGCGGTCTTCACCACCAGGCTTTGGCGGTTGAGGTTGACCTTCCAATCCTGGCCCTCGGGGACGTCGGCGGGATTCTCGTGCGCGAAGAGATGGTCGTAGATGCGGACCTCGGCCTCGACGCAGTGACCGGCGGCGATCCAGTGGATGGTGGCCTTCACCTTCACGGCGGCGTCCATCGGCTGGAAGCTGGCATGCAGCGCGGTGACCACACCGGCCGCGTCCTTGTCGACGCTGGTGCAGGTGATGAAGCCGGCGTAGCGCAAGCGCACGGTGCGGCCGACGCCGAGGCGATAGAAGTCTTTGGGCGGGTTCTCCATGAAGTCATCGCGTTCGATGAAGATCTCACGGGTCAGCGGCACGCGCACGCTGCCGGCGCTGGGGTCCTCGGGATTGAGCAGGCCCTCGCACCAGGTGGTGCCTTCGGGCACGCCGTCGATGATCACCGTGAGCGGTTCGACCACGGCCATGACCCGGGGGCTGGTGCGGTTCAGCTCCTGGCGCATGTGGTATTCAAACAGCGACCAATTGGTGACGCCGTCGCGCTTCGACACGCCGATGGCGGCGCAGAAGTTCCGCAGGGCCTCAGGCGGCACGCCGCGGCGGCGCAGGCCGGCCAGGGTGGGCATGCGCGGGTCGTCCCAGCCGCTGACGAGTTTGTCCTGCACCAACTCCAGCAGCTTCCGCTTGGACATCACCGTGAAGTCGAGGTTGAGGCGGGCGAACTCGATCTGCTGGGCGTGGTGCAGGCCAAGCTGCTCCATGAACCAGTCGTACAACTGCCGATGGGTGTCGAATTCGAGGGTGCAGATCGAGTGGGTCACCCCTTCGATGCTGTCTTCAAGCCCATGGGCCCAGTCGTACATCGGATAGATGCACCATTGGTTGCCGGTGCGATGATGGGCCGCATGGATGATGCGGTACATCAACGGATCGCGCATCTGCATGTTGGGATGCGCCATGTCAATTTTGGCGCGCAGCACCTTGGCCCCATTGGGAAATTCCCCGGCGCGCATGCGGCGGAACAAGTCCAGGTTTTCGGCCGGCGTGCGGCTGCGGAAGGGCGAGTCGGTGCCGGGGCTGGTGATGGTGCCGCGGCCTGCGCGGATCTGCTCTACCGTCTGGTCGTCGACGTAGGCCTTGCCGGCTTGGATGAGCTGTTCGGCCCAGCCAAACATCTGCGGGAAGTAGTCGCTCGCGTAACGGGGCTCGCCTTCCCAGCGAAAGCCCAGCCAGGCGACGTCGTTGGCGATTGCATCGACGTACTCCTGGTCCTCTTTCGAGGGATTGGTGTCGTCATAGCGCAGCCGGCAGACGCCGCCGAATTCCTGGGCGATGCCGAAGTCGATGCAGATGGCCTTGGCGTGGCCGATGTGCAGGTAGCCGTTGGGCTCGGGGGGGAAGCGGGTGACCACTTTGCCGCCCCATTTGCCGGTCTTCATGTCGTCGGTGACGATCTGGCGGATGAAATCGAGGTTCTCGGGGGCGGCGGCAGCGTCGGTCATGGGCGCGGATGGTAGGCCTGCACGGGGACTGCCAAGGGTGGACGGTTACGCGCCGAGGCTGGACCCAGGCGGCCGTGCTCCTTGAATCGCGGCATGCTCGTTCTCGCCCTTGATCTTGGTACCAGCTCTGTCCGCGCCGCCCTGTTCGGTGCAGATGGCCGGCGTCATCTCAGCTCCACCGTGCAGCAGACCTATCCACTGCGTACTGCGGCCGATGGCATGGCTGAACTTGACCCGCAGGAAGTCTTGGCCGCGACCCGGGCCTGTCTGATCGGCGCGTTGACTAAGCGGCAGCGCACGCCGGCGCTGCGACGCCAGGCAGTGGTGGCCGTCGGCGTGTCCAGTTTCTGGCATGGGCTGATGGGCACCGATGCCGAGGGTCGTCCTCTGACGCCGATCCTGACCTGGGCCGACAGCCGTTGCTGCGCCGATGCAGCGCAGCTGCGCACTCACTATGACGAGGCCGACTACCACAGCCGCACCGGCTGCATGCTGCGGGCGTCCTTCTGGCCGGCCAAGCTGGCCTGGCTGCGTCGTGCGCAACCGCGCGTCTGGCGCCAGGTGGCGCGCTGGTGGTCGCCGGCTGATTGGATGCAGTGGCGCTTGCTCGGGGGCGACCCCCTCGCGCTGGCGACCGCTCATGGCATGGCCACGGGCACCGGCCTTTATGATCCGACGGCAATGACCTGGGCGGCCGAGCCGCTGCTGGCGGCGGGGCTCGAGCTGGGCCAGGTCCCAGTGATCAGGGATGAGCCGATGCGCGTCCCGTCCAGCGCCCTCGGCGGATTGCTCAGCGATGCCTTGTGGTTCCCCGCCATTGGCGATGGCGCCGCCAACAATCTTGGCGTGGGTGCGACCGAGCCCAACGTGGCGGCGATCAATTTCGGGACCAGTGGGGCCATCCGTGTCGTCCAGCACGGCGGCGCGCAGACGCCGCTTGGTCTGTTCCGCTATCGCATTGACACCCAGCGCAGCCTGGTGGGCGGGGCGATCAGCAATGCGGGTGGGCTGCGGCAATGGTGCCTCGATACCCTGCGCCTTCCCGCTGCTGCCGGCCTTGAGGCAGCCATGGCGGCCCGGCCGCAACCCTCTCCGCACCTCGGGGTCTTGCCCTTCTGGTTGGCCGAGCGCGCGCCCACCTGGCGCGAAGACCTCAGCGGCGCCATCGTCGGTCTACGCCAGTCGACCACGGCCTTGGACCTCTACCAGGCCATCACCGAGGCCACTTATCAGCGCCTCGCCACCATCCTCGACCGTCTGCCGACCCGCGGCCGCCTGCGCGTCATCGTCGGCGGCGGCATCCAGTACAGTCCTGCCGCCGTGCAGCGCCTCGCTGATTGCCTAGGGGTGCCGCTGATCATCAGCGGCGAGCCCGAGACCAGCCTGCGCGGCGCTGCGGTGCTGGCCCTTGAGCGCCTGGGTGCGCGTCGCCTGACTCCAGAACTCGGCCAGACGGTGCGTCCACGCGCCGCCATGGTCCGGGCCTACGCGCAGCAACGGC
>JBBQTJ010000087.1:0-11496 GCA_038213315.1 Planctomycetota bacterium | reverse complement strand
AATCGCTCCCGCAAGCGCCCCTGCCGCTCCACCGGCGCCAACGAAATGGCCGCCCGCAGCGCCGCCTCAGCTGGCAAGCCATCCGCCCGCGTCCACTCCGCCACCATCAATTGCACCTCCCAAGGCTGAGGAGCCAGCGCCACCAAGCCAATCAACGCCGCCCGCGCCTCGCCCCGCGCCCCCGTGCGGCGTAAGGCCTGCACGCGCAGCAGCCGGGCTTCCCACGCCGGCGTCGGCACCGCGCAAGCGCGTTCAAACTGAGCCAGCGCCGTCTCCGCATCATCCGCCGCCAAGGCCGCCTTGCCCCGCAGCAGCGCCGTCAGCGCCACCGGCACACCACACGTCTCGGCCTCCGCCGCCAATATCGCCAGCAGATCTTCCTGCTCGGCGCGCAGCAACCCCACCGCCAACGCCACCAGCACCGTCGCCGGGTCCGCTGCCGTCGACAGCGCGCTGCGCGCCGCGCGCAACGCGCCGTCCGCATCCTGCGCCTGCGCCGCTGCCAGGGCCGCGATCACGTCGCTCACCGCTTCACCCCACCCCGCGCCACCGCTGCCGCCGCGAGCGGATCGTCCGGCCACGAATGCTTGGGATAGCGGCCACGCAGATCCTTGCGCACCTGCGGGTAGGTGGTGGCCCAGAAGCCGGCCAGATCGCGGGTGATCTGTTCCGGCCGGTAATTCGGGCCCAGCAGGTGCAGCAGCACGCCATGGCGTCCCCCGGCCAGGGTCGGCGTGGCGGCTAGGCCGAACAATTCCTGCAAGCGTACCGCTAACACCGGCGGGCGCGCGGGGCTGGCATCGCTGTAGTCCAAGCGGATGAGGCTGCCGCTGGGCACCGGCAGTTTCTCGGGCGCCCATTCGTCGATCAGGCGCTGCTGTTTGAAGTCCAAGCCAGCGGTCAGCCAGGGCAGCTTGTCGACCGCTTCCACTTCGCCCGCGCTGCGCTTGCCGGTGCACCAGTCGCCCAGCAGCGCGACCAGATCATCATCGTCCCGCGCCGGCAGGCCCAGGTCCGGGCACACGGTGCGCAGCCAGCGATAGCGTTGCAGCCAGCCCCCGGCGGGCGTGTCCGGCGCCAGCAATTGGGGCAGCTCACGCACTAGGCGCTGGGCCAGGAAAGCCGCCACCGCCACCGGATCCGCCGTGCCATCCCGAGCGGTGCGCACGCACAGATCGCGGTAAAACCAGCCCACCAGCGCATCGACGCGGCGGGCCTGATCGTTCCAGGTCAATTGCTCGCGACGCTGCACGCTGCCGGGGAAGACCGCCTCAAGATCCTCTTCATCGAGTTCAGCGCCCTGCCGCACCAGGGTGTCTTGGCCGAGTTGTCCGCGCCGCGCCAGGCCCTGCACGCCGTAGGCCAGCAGCAGCGGTGGCCGCGCCTGCCCGGGCCGCGCGCACAGGCCACAGGCCCGGTCGATCTCCATCGCCACGCCGCCCACGGCGGCGCAGCGGTTGCTGTCCGGTGCGCTGCGCTTGGCCACCCGGTCGGGAAACGCCGCCAGCAGCAGCCGCGCGACCAGCGCATGCTCGACCGCCCACTCCGCCCTCCGCCCGTCGCTTGTCGCCCCGCGCAGCAATTCGTCACGCACCCGGGCCACATCCCGCGCCGCATTCGGATCGATGCCCTCGTCCCGCAGGCGATGGTGGAAACCCGTTCGTTCGGCGCGCGTCAGGCACTCCAGGCGGTCGAGCACGTCGCTGGGCAGGGGGTCGGCAAAGGCGCCGCGTTCCATCCGGCGCGGCGGCCGCAGGTCGCGTTCGCTGCACAGTGCCGCCAGGGTCGCGCCCAGTTGCGCCTGCCCGCTGCGGCGCGCATCGTCCAGCAGGCGCGCCAGGCGCGGATGCAGCGGTTCGCGGACCAAGCGCTGGCCGCGCGCCGTCAGCGCGGCGAAGGGGGCCGCAGCCAGATCCAGCATCGCCAACAGGTCTTCAGCCGCCGCCAGGCGCTCGGTCTCGGGCGCCTGGTACCACGGAAAAGCGCGGGTGTCCGCCCCGTGCCAAGCCTTCAACGCCAGCACCGTGCCGGCCAGATCCACGCGGGCGATCTCCGGATCGGTGGCGAGGTCGCGACGCGAGTCCTCCAGCCGCGACCACAGCCGCACGCAGCGGCCCGGCGCGGTGCGACCAGCGCGGCCGGCGCGCTGGTCGGCGCTGTGGCGGCTGATGCCCTCAAGCTGCAAGGTGTCGAAGCCGGTGTCGGCGTCGACCCGCGCAATACGCGCCAAGCCGCTATCAATCACCGTGCGCACCCCGGGGATGGTCACCGAGGTCTCGGCCACATTGGTGGCCAGCACTACTTTTCGCCGTACGCCAGTGACGAAGGCGCGTTCCTGCTGGTCGGGCGGCAATTGCCCGTGCAGGGGCAGCACGTCAACCTCGAAAAGATGCTCTAGACTGGCCTGGCACGCGCGGATCTCGCCAACGCCGGGCAGAAATACCAGCACGTCGCCGCCCTCGGGATCGTCCAAGGCCTCGGCCACCGCCGGCGCCACCACCGTCTCAAGACGCGCGCCCCGGGGCACGTCGCGATAGACCGTGGTCACCGGGAAGACCCGGCCCGGCGCATCTAAAATAGGACAACCGCCCAAGACCGCCGCCACCGGGGCTGGATCCATGGTGGCGGACATCACCACCACGCGCAGGTCCGGGCGCAGGGTGCGGCGCAGTTCGGCACACCAGGCCAAGGCCAGATCGGCGTGCAGGCTGCGCTCGTGGAATTCGTCCAGGATCACCGTGCCCACGCCGTCCAGCAGCGCGTCCTCGGTGATGCGCCGCGTCAGCACGCCTTCGGTCATCACCCACAACCGCGTGTCGCGACCGCCTTGCTTATCGAAGCGCACCTGATGGCCGATCTCACGGCCGACCTGCCAGCCCCGTTCGTGGGCGATGCGCCGCGCCAGCGTCACCGCCGCGATGCGCCGGGGCTGCAGCAGCAGCACCGTCCCCGGTGAGCCGGCCACCAGGGCGGGCGGCACCCGCGTGCTTTTTCCCGAGCCAGGCGGCGCGGTCAGCACCACCGCGCCGCGCGCCGCAACCGCAGCCACGACGTCAGGAATCAGGCCATCAATGGGCAGTGCAAGCAACCCCACGACGTGGCCAGCGACCTAGGTGGCCGTCGACGACCAGACGACCGGACGACCGGACGACCGGACGATGCGCTTGACGCTCACAGCAGCCGCCACGCCACGACTGCGCCGGCGATCGCCGCCAGCCACGCCAGCCACAGCCACCACGGAATGGGCTGCGCCTTGGGGGCGAAGCGGCCGGTGGTGTGCTGGCCTGCGCCGCTGATCTGCGCCGAGCGGGTACGCGCCTCGGCAAGGATGCGCTCGGACAGGGCCGGATCGGCGGGCAGATCGGCAGCGCCGCCGACGCGCGCCCGGCGCTCGGCCAGGGCCTCCAGCAGCACGCGGGTGTCGCGCTGCTCGGCCGGGCTGGCGCCGGCCATGGCCTGATCAAGTCCATCATTGGCGGGCATGGGTGCAGCATGGCCGCCTTAGCCACGTCACGCAACCGGCGGCCTGGGGCGGGGTTTTCCTGTCCTCTTCCGGGTTAAACCTCTAGCGTGCGTTCCTTCCTGCGGAGCTCCCTATGCGTGTCGTCGCCACCCTGCTGACCCTCGCCACCCTGCTGCCCGCCGCCGAGCCCCTGCGTCAGCGGGTGGATGGCGCGGCCCCGCTGCGCTTTCTGCTAGAGCGCGCCCTGGTCGATGGCCTGGCGGCCAGCAAGCCCGGTTCGCTACTGCTAGATCCCAAGGCCAAGCCGGCCCTCGACCACATCCTGGCGCAGCTTGCCCTGCTTGAGCAGGATCGCGGCGTGCCCCCGCTGGTGGCCACCGCCACCGGCGCCCAGGGCCTGCTGCTGCTGGGCTATGGCCAGAAAGGCCCGATGCGCAGCCCGTGGAGCGAGCCAAGCATGCTGGTGCTCTTCGACACCGGCGCCGCCCAGGCCGCCTGGAGCACCTACTGGCAGAAGAACATCACGGGCGGCACCAGTGCCTCGGTGGCCGGCATCACCGGCACCCTCCAACGGCGATATTTCTCGGCCATGGCCGGCGACCGGCTGTGGGCCGGCACCCTGACCGCCGCCAAGCATCAAGAGGCCCTGGGCGCCGCGCCGGCCCTGTCGACCGCACCGCTGCAACTTCACATCGATGCCAGTGGCCTGCCCGCCGCCCTCGCCGCCAGCCTCGGCAAAGCCGAACGTGGAGTGACCGACCGCATCCTGCCGGTCTGGGATGCCTGGACCCCGGTGGGCGACGTGGTCACCCGTCTGGACGGCGACGTGCTGGTGACCTCGGCCACGGTCAGCGGCATGAAGGGCGTCCCGCTGCACGCGGTCGACCCGCGCCTGGCCAGTCTGCTGCGCGCGGATCAGCAGATTGTGCTGCTCGCCGGCCTTGAGCCCAAAACCCTGGCCCTGACTATCGGCCTGGTGTTGAACGAGGGCAACGATCGCGAAGACCCCGACGCCGCCCTGGTCGCCGCCCTGGGCAGCGACAGCACCGCCCTGGCCGACGCCTTCACCGGCGATTTGGCCGTGCATGGCGGCTGGCAGGCCGGCCCTATCCCTCTGTTCGCCGCTGCTTTGGGCACCACCGCCCAGGCCGAGGCCGTGGTCACCGCCGCGGCCGCCGCCCTGGGCTGGGAAGAGGCCCCCGTGGCCGGAGCCACCCATAGCTGGAACGTGTTCACGCCCGCCGGCGTGCTGGTGGTCGCCCTGACCGCAGATCGGTTGATCCTGGGCACCGAACCAACCCTGGTCGACACCATGGTCGCCGGCACCCCCGGCACGCTGAAAGCCGAACCCGGCGCCGCCATCGACCTGCGCATTGACGCTCCGGCCGTGGCCAAGCAGTGGCTCCCGCTGGCCTGGGGGATGTTGTCGGCGCAAAAGCAGGTGCTTGGGCAGGATCCCCTCTCGGTGTTCTCGCATCTGGGCTACCAGGTGGCCCAGCGCTCCGACTTTGACGGCAGCCCGATCACGACCTCAGAGCTGGTGCTGAGCAAGGATCGTGGCGGACGTGACTGGTTCACGGCCAGCCTGGCCCGGCTCTGGCCAGAGGGCGTCCCGGCGGGCCTGGATGCCGGCGTCACCGTGCTGCGCAAGACGGCCGAACCGGCCGACACTCCGGCTGACCCGAATGCCTTCCCCATGCCCAACGCCGGCCCTGGCAATGCCGAGGCCATCTTTGTGCTGCGCACCGCCGCGGGCTGGATCCTGGCCAACCAAGACCGTCGTGCCGATCGTCCGGCGATGGACGCCGCCACCCTGGCCATCCGCCTTACGGGGTACACCCGCATCGCCGGCCCCGAGGTCGCCGATCTGGCCGTCACCACCCTGCCGGTCTTGGCCACCTTCGATCGCCGCTGGCTGCCGCCCCTGCCCGTGGTCCTGGCCCACCTCCCGCCCCATCGCCTCTGGGTCAAAGCCAGCGGCGGCGTCCTCACCGCCCAAGAACGCGGCCTGCCCCTCGTCGGCACCCTCGCCTATGCCGGCGGCATCGGCGCCTGGGCCGCCCAATGGCAGATCGGCAGCCAAGAACGCTGGCAGCGCTACACCGCCGAGCAGCAGCAGGTGCGCGAACGCCATCCCGACGCCATCGCCGCCTTCGAAGCCGCCCAACAAGCCCTGAAATCCCGCCGCGGCGAAGACCACCAGGGCGGCGCCATGACCAAGGACGACATCCCCGCCAAAGCCAGCCTGCTGGTCACCGAGAACAACCTCGACCTGACCGAGCTCACCGCCCTCAACGGCGGCAAAGCCCTGGCTAACGCCGCAGCCCTGGACGCCATCGGCCGCTGGAACCCCACCCCCGGCGACGATTGGCCGCAATACGTCTGGGCCGTCCGCCTGGAAGGCGACTGGTGCCTGACCCTCAGCATCTGGGGCCAGGTCGACGTCACCACCGGCCTGGACGACATCCCTGCTATTCCGGCGGTGAAAGCCGGCGGTGGGGAAGCGTTGTTTTAGGACGGAAGGCAGTGAGTGGCGGTGAGCGAAGCAAGGACGACTGGCAGCCAGTTGCACACCTGCTATTGCAACGCATTACCTCCCGTCATGCCACAGTCTTCACAGGAAACCTATTTGACCTTGCCACAGCGACGCCATGGTGCCGCTCCATGCGCCGGACTCTCTTCATGGTGGCAATGGTAGCTCTGGCGGTGTCCGTTGCCGTGTGGGCCAGCCAGCGGGAGGCGCCCGTGGTGACGCGGACTGCGCCTCAGGCTGCTGGCGTGCCTGCGCCGTCACTGGTCGCTGCCGTGCCGGTCGCCGCCCCCCGCGCCAAGGTCGCGCCAAAGGTCGCCAACGCGCCGTCCCCCCAGGTTACCGCCACGGCGCCGGCCATGGTTGCGGCTGCCCCCGTTGATCCGGTGCCTCCGGCGGCGCCTTTTGATCGGGCGACCTATACCACCGATCCGGCCGCCCACTGTGCGGTGGTGGCGCCGGGGCGTTGCTTTCAGGTTGCTGCCCCGGCGGCTACCGTGGCGGCCCTGGCGCGGGTCGGTGCGGGCGGGTTTGCCCTGGCTCCTGGCGGCGAGGCCGACCTGGCAGCGCTGACCGAGCCCGGCCTGCCGGTGACCTTCACCTCGTTCGGGTTGGGCGCCTTCACGGGCAGCGGCCTGGCGTCGATCACGGTGGCGGCTGATGCCGATGGGGTGGCCACCGCCCGCTTCCGCATCACGCCCGGCACCGTCGGCAAATGCTTGATCATCGCCGGCAGCCCCGTGCGCGCCGGCACCATTTCGTTCCTGGTCACTGTCGTCGGAGACAACTCATGAGCCGCTCCCAACCGATGATCCTGCTCGTCCTCCTGGTGGTGGCAGCCCTGGGCGGTTCGCCGGCCGTGGCCGTCGAGGTCCCGAGCCACATCCAGACGTGGCTCAGGCAGCGCATCCCGGCCTGCAGCAACGAGCAGGTCTGCTGCATCGCCTGCGAGAACACCCCTTCCTGCATCGTGTACTGCATAGATCACGCCGGCACCATCACATCCAGGGCCGGAAGCGCCGCCCAATCCTGTCCGACCGGATCGCTGACCACCTACAACCTGCGTTACCGCCATTGGGCGGAGGACGCGCCGGCGGCCCGGGCCGGTGGCGGCTGCGCGCCGTGTGGCGCCGGTGGTGGTTCCGGCCTAGCGGGCACGACGCTGCCCTCCGTCGACCTTACCCGCATCCATTACATGGATACCGGTATCATCGGCAGCTTCGGCCTGAATGCGGGCCTGACCTGGGACGCCTGGCTGCAGGTCTATCCGCCGGGCTCGTTCGCCAATGGGCGCCCCACCGGCCAGCCGGGCTGGCAGGTGCTGCTCAGCCAGCCGATGAAGCAGCCGCTGGACTTTTTCGTGGCGGTCGATCCCGACGGCGATGGCACTTTCGCTGACACCAAGTCGGGCTTCTTCCGCAGTCTGGTCTTCCGCAATGCGGCCGGCGCGGTGGTCGCCGACCCGACACACGGCGCGACCGCCGAGGTGCTGAACTGGCATGGCGAGCGGTTCACCTTCGAAATCTACGAGGAGAGCCCCGGCAGCGTCCTGGGCCGACTGACCGCCTTCACCGATCGCAACGGCAACACCGTCGCCTCGACCTGGAAGTACGCAGTCACCGACCCGTCCATGACCGGCAGCCTGCGTAGCAAGCTGCGCATCCGCGACACCCTGGTGGATGCCTACGGCCGGGTGACCCGCTTCACCTACGACGAGACGACCCAGGTGCAGGGCACCTGGGTCGTGACCGGCATCGACCTGCCCAACGGCGGGCATCTCACCTACCGCTACGCCCCCGCGCCCGCCTGCCTGGGCGACCAGACCACCGCCCTGTCCGAGGTGGTGCATCCCGATGGCAGCCGCTCGACGTTCTCGTCCGAGATCGAGCCGACCACCAACCACCTGCTGTGGCACGTCGACGATGCGGCCGCCGATCCCGCCAGCCGGCGCAAGACGGTGTGGTTTTCGACCTACCTGTGGCGTAATCCCTCGGATCCGAACGATGTACAAGGTCAGATTTTCGGCCGCGCACGGGCGGTGCAGGACGGCACCGGTGAGTTCACCCTGCTGACCGCGGCGCTGCGCTTCAACCGCACCGACGGCACCACCGAGGACCGGGTCTACTTCCAGCAAGGTGGCTTCCTGCGGGCCGTCGTGCACCACAACGGCCATCGCCGCGAGGCCACCTATGTGCGCCGCGCCGAAGACGACCGACCCCGCTTCGATCCCACTGCGGACTGGACCGGCTGGGAGCAGATCGCGGCCTATGTGCCTAGCGCCGGCCTGCTGGGCGATGACCGCATCGTGGACGCTCAGGGCGCCATCACCCAGGTCCTCGCCCGGGATCCGCGCACCGACCAGGCCCTCCTGGTCCGCCATCCTGACGGCAGCCTCAGCAGCGTGGCCTATGACGACCTGTCGCAGCAGCCGACCGTCGTGGTCGATCGCCTGGGCCGCCGGACCGAACACGTTTACGACGGGCGCGGCAACCGCTTGTCCACCACCGAGGCCGTCGGCACCGTCGACGCCGCCACGCGCAGGTGGACCTACAACGGCCGCGGCCAGATCCTGACCGCGACCGACCCGCTCGCTCATGTGACCATCTTTGGTTATGACCCCGCCGGCTACCTCACGACCATCAGAAGCCCGAAGGACTTCCTTGGCGACACTGCCCAGGCGGTGACCACGTTCGCCTACGACAGCGCCGGCCGCGTGATCTCCCAGACCGATCCCCAAGGCCGCAAGGTGACCTATGCCTACGACCTGCGCAACCGGGTCCGCACCATCGGCTATGCTGACCACTCGACCGAGACCATCACCTACGGCAGCGTCGCGGACGTGAACCTGGTGATCGCCCGCACCGACCGCGTTGGCGCCCAGACCAGGTTTGCCTTCGATGCGGCCGGCCGCCAGATCGGCAGCACCATCGCCGCCTCAACGACCGTGGCGGTAAGCGAGGCCTGCACCTACCTGCCGGGCACCACCCTCAAGGCGTCCTGCCTCCGGGCCGGCGAAACCACCACCTATCAGTACGACCATCGTCAGCGCCAGGTGGGCGCCTCGGTAACCCCCCGGATCGGGACGACCCTGACCACGTCCACGGCCTATGATCTCGCCGACCGGATCGTGTCCCAGACTGATCCCTATGGCCGGCGTACCATCATGGTCTATGACATCAACGACCGGGTGATCCGCACCGTGCGCGAACTCATCCCCGGCACGGCCAGCGGCGATCCCGCCCTGCTGCCGCGTATCGCCGGGGCGAATCCGCCCTACGCGATTGAGGACACCGTCTACGATTATGAAGGCCAGGCCCTGTCTCGCATCGATGCCCGGGGTGTGCGCAGCCTGTACGGCTTTGACGCCCGTGGCCGCGTGGTCAGCGAGGTGCAGGCCGACGCGCGCATCGCCAATGACGGCACCGCCACCCTGCTGCCCGAGGCTCAGCGCAGCGAGCACGTCTACGACCTGGATGGCAATCGCCTCGCCACCCACCTGCCCCGCACCTTCCAGCGGAACCTAGTCACTGGCGTCTGGTCGGTGGGCAGCACCGGTTGGCTAACCACCGCCTGGACTTATTCAGGCCGCAATCTGCGCCTCAGCGAAACGGTCGCTGCCGGCCTGGACGGCGCCAACGCGGTCCGCCCCGAAAAGGCCACGTCCTTCTGGACCTACTCCCTCACCGGCAAGGTGGCCACCGCCACCGACGCCCGGTTCGGCGTGACCATCTACGCCTACGGGGTGTGCTGCGACTACCTGGTGTCGGTGACCGATCCCCTGGGCTTCGTGATCACCATGGCTAACGACCCCCTGGGCCGGGCCTTGGTGGTGACCGACGCTAACGGCAACACCACCAGCACCGCCTACGACGCCCGCAGCCGGGTGACCAGTCGCACCGATGGCCGCGGAAAAACCACGGTCATGACCTACGACGACAATGCTACCGATGGACTTGGCCTGGATACGCCGGCGTTGATCGCCGGTCTGGATCTGGGCGCTGGCGCTGATGGCAGCATCGTCGCCGTGACCAATCCCCTGGGCGAGGTCACCGCCCAGGTCATGGACGGCCTGGGCCGCACCGTGCGCAGCGTGGACGCCAACGGTTTCGCCACCACGGTCGTCTACGACACCGTGGTCGGCGGCTTGGTGGAAACCACCCAGACCGATCCCCTCAGCCACATCACCCGCGCCCGCGCCGACGGCGCCGGCCGGGTGCGGCAGCAGAGTGATGCCCTGGGCAAGCTCAGCACCGCCGGCTACGACGCCGCCGGCGCCCGACTGTCCATGCGCGATGCGGTGGGCGTGGGCGAGGATTGCGCCGTCGACGGTCTTGGCCGCGACGTGTACTGCATCGACACCGCTGGGCGCGAGCGGGCCAATCTCTTCGACGCCCACAGCAATGTGGTGCGCCGCACCGATGCCTTGAACAAGAACACGCTGCTGTCCTACGATGCCCGCGATCGCAAGACCAGCGAGACCGACCGGATCAACGCGACCACCCACTTTGCCTACGACGCGGTGGGCAACCTGGTCAAGATCACCGATGCGGAAGCCGGCGTGACTGACTATGCCTACGACCTGCGCAATCTGCTGATCACCGAAACTTTCCCCACTGGGCAGAAGGGCCGGACCACGCGCAGCTATACCTATGACGCGGGCCGTCGTCTGACTCAGCGCGCGGTGAAGCAGAATCCCACCAGCACCACCAGCGAGATCACGGGTTATGCCTACGACGCGGCGAATCGTCTGACCACGCGCAGCTACAGCGACGCCAAAAACGACACGTTTGCCTACGACGACGCCAACCGCCTGATCACGGCGGCCAGCCTTCGCTACGCCAACACGGTGGCGCGTGCCTATGACCCCGCCGGTCGTCTGTTGACCGAGCGTCTGACCGGCACCACCGCCGCCCTCAAAGGCACCTGGACGGTGGCCACGGCGTACGACGCGGCCAACCGCACCGTGCGTATCACCGCGCCGGACGGTCGCCGCACTGATCGCACCTACACTGATCGCAACCAGCTGGCAACCATCGCTGATGATGGCGTGTCGGTGGCCAGTCGCAGCTATGATGATGCGGGTCGTTTGACTGGCAGCGCGCTTGGCAATGGCTTGGCAGAAACCCGCGCCTATCAGCCAAACAGCCCGCTAGTGTCGGCCATCAGTGTTCCCGGCGTAACCAGCTTTGGCTACCTCTACGACGCGAACCGTCGCAAGACGACAGAGAGCCAACCGCTGACGCCCAGCCAGAGCCAGAACTTCGCCTACGACGATGCCGACCGCCTGACCTCGTGGAACGAAGGCGGCGCGGCGACCACGCAGTCGTGGACCCTGAGCCCGGTGGGCGATTGGACCTCGACAGTGCGCAATGGCGTGGTCGAGAATCGCACCCACACCAAGGTCCACGAAGTGACCAAGGTCGGCGCAGCGTCCTTGACCTACGACCTGAAGGGGAATCTGACCAAGGACGACGCGGCCCGGACGCTGGCGTGGGATCAGGAG
>JBBQTJ010000086.1:0-11694 GCA_038213315.1 Planctomycetota bacterium | reverse complement strand
GCCAGGCGCGTCCCGACCACGGCGTTGCCGCAGGCTCCCGCCGCCAGCTCAAGCGCATCGCTGACCAGCAGGCCGGCGGACAGGCCACCACGCAGCACCTGGCAGACCAGGCCGGTGACCAAGGGCATGGTCAGCAGGCGCAGCCCGGGCCAGAGGGCCACCTGGGCCGCCAGAGGCGAGGCGCGCAGGCCCACCACCCCAATCAGCAGGACCGCCGCCGCCGCCCACAAGGCCGCCGGTCCGGCCAGCAGCCACAAGGGATTGTCGCCCTTGGCCACCACCCCGGGCAGGGCTGGGACCAGCAGGGCGACATGCAGCAGCAGGACTGGATAGATCAGCCGCCCGACGACCTGATTGCGGGTCGCCACCGCCTGCCGGTAATGGGCGCCCAGGCCGCGGGCCTGCTCGGGCAGATTCCCGCTGAGTTCGCCGGCGCGGATCAGCGCCGTGACCAGGGGCACCTCGCCCGCAGCGGACAGGGCGGTGTGCAGTTGCGCCCCGCCTTCGCAGACCGCGGCCCAGGCCGGGGCCTGACGGCGATGCCAGCCGCTTGAGGTATTGCCGGCCATGCGCACCGCCATGGGCAGCGGCAGGCCGGTTTTCACCAGCATGCCCAGCTGGTCATAGAAGGCGGCGGCCGAGTCCCAGCGCATCAGCGCAGGGCCTCGATCACCAATGGCGGCACCAAGCCATCCAACGGTAGACCGGCGGCGCGCACCATGCGCACGGTGCTGGAACTGACATGCACCAGGGCGGGATCACTGAGCACGAACAGCGTCTCCAGCCCCAGGCCGCGATGGACCAGGGCCATGGCCTGCTCGTGCTCGGCCTCGCTCGCGGCGCGAATCCCGCGCACCAGGATGGTGATGCCTTTAAGGCGGGCGAAATGCACCGTCGCCCCGCTATAGGCCTCGATGCGCACATTGGGCAGATCGACGGTCAGCTGGCTCAGCAGCGCGATCCGCCGCTCGGCCGGCAGCATCGCCTGCTTGGCCGGATTCACCCCCACGCCCAGCCACAGCACCTCGACCAGGCGCGCTAACCGGCGGATGGCGTCCAGATGACCCAGGTGCGGCGGATCGAAGGAACCGGGGAGGAGGGCGATCATGGGGGGGACAGCCGTCGCGGGGTCGCGGGGTCGCGGGGTCGCGGGGTCGACGCAGAACGCACCGGCCTGACCAGATGCCACGTGGTATCAATCGAGAGGTCGAGATTCGGCCATCCCGACCCCGCGACCTCGCGACGCCGCGACCCCGCGACTATTTTAATCGAACCGTCGAGATTCGGCCGTCCCGACCCCGCGACTGTTTTAATCGAACCGTCGAGATTCGGCCGTCCCGACCCCGCGACCCCGCGACCCCGCGACCCCGCGACTGTTTTAATCGAGCCGTCGAGATTCGGCCATCCCGACCCCGCGACGGGGTCAGTGGAGATGACGAGGGAGGGCTGTCCCGACGCCGCGACCCCGCGACGCCGCGACCCCGCGACGGCGTCAAAGGGCCATCCCGACCCCGCGACTTCCCGACCCCGCGACCCCGCGAGGGTATTCTTCACCGCACATCCTCTTCAATACGCGCCACCAGCTCCGCCGTCAGGGTCTCTTCGCCGCCGCTTTCTGGATGGACGATGCGTACCGACACCAGCTTGCCGTCCGGGTCCAGGCGCTTGCTCTGGATATAGGCCAGGACGCTGCCGCCGCTCTTGAGCAGGATGCGGTCGATACGGCCGAGTTCCGGCGGCGGGACCCAGCGGGGGCGTTCGCTCACGGCTGATACCTCGGTACCGGCGCCGGTGGCGGAGGCGGCCCCCGAGGCGGTGGCTGCTCCGCTGGCGGTGCCGGTGGCGTCGCCGATGCGCTTGTCATTGGCGGCGATGGCGGCCGCGTTCTTCTCGGCTTCTTTGCGATTGGTTTCGATGCTCGCCCGCTGCTTCATGTCCTCGCTCCGGGCGGTGAGCCACGCGCCCCAGCCGGCGGCGTCATCAAGGCCGGGATAGTCGGGATACTTGCTGGCCCCGGGCCGGGTGGGCGGCACCAGCTTGGTGCGGGCGCGCAGGGCGCGGATGGCATCGTCGCCGGCCTGGCGGTCGCCCACCGCCCCCACCAGCAGGGGCAGGACCACATCATCGGACAGGTTTGATCCGGCCAGGGTTTGCATCGCCGTACGCTTGGTTCCCAGATCGGAACCGCCCATGGCGGCACGGAAATCCGCCGCCGGATCAGCGGCCCACACGGTCGCGATGAGCAGGCAAAGGGCGAAGGGGCGCAGATTCATGCTGAGGCTCCGAAGACGAAGGGTCTGACCACCATGCGTTCCATGACTTGATCCGCGCTGGCCTGTCCGCACAGGCGTCGGGCCAGATGATAAGCAAGATGCAGCGCGGTGCCGGCACCCTGGCTGGTCACCAGCGGGCCGTCGTCGACCACCGCCTGATCAAGCCACGCGGCGCAGTGGGGTTCAAGCTGGGCGCGCACCGCAGGGAAACTGGTCAGGCGACGCCCGGCGCACAGCCGCCGCGGCACCAGGGCCAGGGGCGCGGCGCAGATCACCGCCAGAAGGCCACCGCTAACCAGTTGGCGCTCCGCCAAATCCTGCACCCGGGCATCCTGGGTGCAGACCTCGGCCGACCCAGTGCCACCCGGCAGGTAGACTAGGTCGAACGAGCGCTCGCCCACGAGGTCCAGCAGGGTGTGGGCACCCAGGGGCAGACCCCGGCTGCCGGCCACCACCGGCGCGGGGGTGGTGGCGGCGATGGTGACAGCCACGCCTGCGCGCACCAACACGTCGGCGACGGTGATCAGCTCGATCTCTTCGACACCAGGAGCGAGCACCACCAGGGCGGTCGGCATGGGTATTCCTGACAGAGTGCTTGGCGGGGGCAAACGGCCTGCATCATCGCTGCACAGCATGAAGGCGCAAGCCAGGGGAGGAACGATGGGCATGACGACACCGCGGTTGGGATATACCTTGCTGCTGCTCGTGCTGGTCACCGTGGCGCCGGCTGCGGATGACGTCTTGGCCACCTTGGCCGCACGGCTGGCGCAGATCCGCACCGCCAGCGGTTCGTTTTTGCAGCAGACCCGCCGCAGCGATGATCCCAGCGCCCTGCCCTCCCGCTTGGATGGGCGCTTCGCGGTGCGCGTGCCGGATGCCTATGACCTGGTTTACAGCAAGGCCACCGATCCCGAGTGGCGGCAGCGTTTTGTCAGCGATGGCGTGACCAGTTGGGAGATCGAAGTCACCGATAGCGACCTCGAGCCCGACACCAAGCAGGCCCCGGCCGGGGTACGCGATGCCCACCTGCGCCGGGTCCTGGCCGCCATGCGCGGCGATCTCGCCACCTTGGGCAAGGATTTCCGCCTGACGGCCACCGCCGAGGGCAACGGCTGGCGCCTGGATTTGGCGCCCCTCACCACGGAACTGGCTGAAGAGGTCACCCACATCGCCATCGTCCTCGACCATCAGGTCCGCCCCGTGCAAGTCGTCCTCGACGAACGCAGCGCCACTGTCACCGTCAACGTACTGGCCGTCGAGTATGACGGATCCCTGCCGGCGGGCCTGTTCACGCGTTAGCCCGGAACGCGGTCCTCCAGGACTGGCCTTTTCTTCCTCGTCGATGGTCAGGCGCCAAAAAAAATCCCCCCGCGGAAACCCGCGAGGGGATGAACAGCCGACAGTTCTGTCAGAGCGCTCAGCGCTTGGCAGCGCCGCCGGTGGCAAAGCAGCCCTTTTCGGCGATCAGGGACTTGGCCTTGGCATCCAGATCGCTGGTGCTGACCAGCCAGCCGGTGACCTTCTGGCCGGGATAGCGGGCCTGAAGCTTGTCGCGCAGTTCGATGAACTGCTCGCCATCCTTCACGCCAACCTTTGAGCCCTTGCGCTTGATATCGACGAACCAGACATCCTTGCGACCCCGCGCCAGCACGATGCGGCCCACGCCGTCGATGCCGAAGTTCTTAAGGGGCAGGGCTTCCACGCTTTGGAAAACCGGCAGCCGGGTCTCTTCCGGACGATCCACCACATCTCCAGCCAGGGGATGGCCGGCACGCAGCAGGCGGATCAGGGCTTCCTCGGTGGCACGAACTGCGACGCGCATGAATGCTCCTTTGGTATGGGTTGCGAATGAACAGGAGGCTAGGCAAAAGAGGGCAGGATCACGTCATCCTGACCAACTTTGGAGTGGCCAGCATACACATTTCTCATGAAAAGCAAGAAGGTTGTTGCAAAAGATGTGGTGAATGGCAGTTCCGCGCCCTGGTCCTGTCTAAAATGTATGCGCTGGCCAAGTGGGGTGGTGAGCAAACATGTCGCCCTGACAAACCGGTGTCCCCGTTGACCCTGACCCGGCTTCCACCGAAAACCCCACGCATGCCCGACCTTCTCCGCGATCAGGTGTTCACCGCCAACCTGGATATGGTCAAGCTGGGCCTAGTGCTGTTCACCTGGGGCAATGCCTCGGGCGTGGACCGGGCCCAGGATCTGATGCTGATCAAGCCCAGCGGCGTTGATTACGACTCCCTCCGTCCTGAACACCTGGTCCCGGTGCGCCTGTCCACCGGCGAGGTGCTGGATCAGCGCTTCAAGCCCAGCTCGGATACGCCCACCCATCTCGCCATGTACCGCGCTTGGCCCACGGTGGGGGGCATCGTGCACACCCATTCCACCCACGCGACCGCCGTGGCCCAGGCCGGCCGGGACATCCCGGCCCTGGGCACCACCCACGCCGACTACTTCGCCGGCGACATCCCCTGCACCCGCCCCCTGACCCGGGCCGAGATCGACGGCGCCTACGAAGCCAATACCGGCGCCGTGCTGATCGAAACCTTCGCCGCACGCGGCCTCGATCCCCTGGCCATCCCCGGTGCCCTGATCAGTCAGCACGCCCCTTTCGCTTGGGGCGCGACGGCGGCGAAGGCCGTCTACCACGCCGCCGTCCTGGAGCGCCTGGCGCAGATGATGATCGCCACCTGTACGCTAAATCCTTCGGCCGCGCCAGTGCCTGCCTACCTGCTCGCCAAACACTATCAGCGCAAGCACGGTGCGGGCGCGTATTATGGACAGCGCTGACGTCCAAGAGGGCAGCCATTGCGACGGGAGGGAGTTGAAGAAATGGAAATATGTGGTCAGGCATCGTATATTCAAAGCGGCTGTTCCTGGGAGAGGCGAGCTCCAGCTCGCCTGGGCGGAAATAATAAGATGCCAGGCAGAGTATAATGGCAAGCCATGGCAGCGCCTATCTCTATGCGCTAACCCTGTCCATTACTGCCCAATTCGCTATGGTCCGAGGTGGTCGTCGCCAAGCATCGGCTTGATCCAGCGCGGTCGGTCGGTCATGCTCATGAAATGAGGTGGGCCATGTTCTTGCGAATCCTCCTGCTGGCGATCGCAATCACGACTTGGTTGTCCGCCTTCGGTGGGGACGAGGCCTTTTATACGGAACGCTATCGCCAACTGGCGGCCTCGGCCTGCCAGGAAACGATTTCCGAGCTGTACTATTCGGACGACCTCAAGTCGCCCGCGCATGTGGCGCTGGAGCGGGTCCAAGACCACTACGCCGACCAAGCATTGCTGCGGTATTTCGCCAATGCTGCCGCTGGCCGGGATCGCTGGAACATTTTGGTCATCATGTTGGCCCGCCAGCGCAATGGCCGCTTGTCGGTGCCCAGTGACGAGGTGGTGCGATTGTGCGAGCAGGGTCTGGCGTCGCCGGATGAGTGGTTGCGGACGGAATCCGCCTTCGGCCTGGGGCTGATCGGCGGGGTTGAGCAGGTGCCCTTGCTGCAACCTCTGCGCGCCGACCAGTGCGCGAGCGTCGCCGAGGAGGCGGACACGGCTATCGCCTTGATCAATGACCGGGCCGGCGGACCGATCCAATGATCGGGCGGTGGCTGGCGCATGCCGCCCATGGGCGCCGTCGGGCTTGACCTCGGCGGCGTTGAGCAAGCGTTGCCACGCCGTGGACGACGTTCTCCTTATCAGCATTAGCGGCCGTGACCGGCCTGGCATCACCACCCAGCTGACCGGCGTCCTGGCGGCCTGCGGGGCGCGGGTTTTAGATGTGGCTCAGTCGGTGATCCACGACGAACTGTCCCTGGGCCTGATGGTCACCCGGCCCGTGGGCGGAGGTCAGGGGGACATGGTCAAGGAGGTCTTGTTCGCGGCCCACGAGCTGGGCATGCAGGTGCGCTTCCAGCCGGTGTCTCTGGCCGCGTACGAGGCCTGGGTCGCGGAGCAGGGCTCTGAGCGGCATAGCCTGATCCTGCTGGGCCGCGGTCTGAGCGCCGAGCAGATTGCCGCGACCACGGCGGTGATCGCCGCGCAAGGCATGAACATCTTCGCCATCCAGCGCTTGTCGGGCCGCGTCAGCCTGGTCCAGCCGGCGGCCACGCCGCGCAGCTGCGTTGAGTTTTTGCTGCGCGGACATCCGGCGGACGGGGCCGCGATGCGCGCGTCCTTCCTGGACCTGTCGGCGCGGCTGGGCGTCGATATCGCCATCCAGGCCGACGACATGTACCGGCGTAATCGTCGCCTGGTGTGCTTCGACATGGATTCGACGCTGATCCAGACCGAGGTGATCGACGAACTGGCCGAGGCCGCGGGTGTTGGGGCCAAGGTGAAGGCGATCACCGAAGCAGCGATGCGCGGCGACTTGGACTTCGCCGAAAGTTTCCGCCGGCGGGTGGCTCTCCTGGAAGGGTTGGACGCCAGCGTGCTGGCCACCATCGCGGCGCGCCTGCCGCTGACCGAGGGGGCCGAGCGGCTCTGCACGGTGCTGAAACGGCTGGGCTATCGCTTGGCGATCCTGTCGGGTGGTTTCACCTATTTCGGCCGGCACCTGCAGCAGCGCCTGGGGATCGACATCGTCCACGCCAACGAGCTGGAGATCATCGACGGACGTTGCACCGGCCGCCACCTGGGCCCGATCATCGACGCCCAGGGCAAGGCCGATCTGCTGCGGCGCATCGCCGCCGACGAGGGCATCAGCCAGGCCCAGACCATCGCGGTGGGCGACGGGGCCAATGATCTGGCCATGCTCAGCGCGGCGGGCCTGGGCATCGCCTTTCACGCCAAGCCGCTGGTGCGCGCCTCGGCCGGGCACGCCATAAGTGCATTGGGTCTGGACGCTTTGCTGTACATGCTGGGTCTGCGGGACTGGCAAGTCGAGCGGGGATGATCCGCTGCGATCCGCGACCAGTTCATCCACGTACCTCTACCGCTTCCGTTTAACCACCGCCCCTGCAAGGACACCCATGGCCACGATCACGCTCAAAGGCTCGCCCCTCTCCACCTCGGGCGAGCTGCCCGCCGTTGGCACCAAGGCCCCGGCCTACGCGCTGGCAGCCGCCGACCTCGCGGACGTCACCCTCGCCAGCCATGCGGGCAAGCGCATCGTCCTGAACATCTTCCCTAGCGTCGACACCCCGACCTGCGCCGCGTCGGTGCGCCGCTTCAATGCGGAGGCCAGCCAGCAGGCCAACACCACCGTGGTGTGCGTGTCCATGGACCTGCCCTTCGCCTTGTCGCGTTTCTGCGCTGCCGAGGGTCTGACCAACGTGGTGACCGCGTCGGCCTTCCGCTCGACCTTCGGTGCCGACTATGGCCTGACCATCACCGGCGGCCCGCTGCGTGGCCTGCTGGCCCGGGCGGTGGTGGTGATCGACGCCAGCGGCGTGGTGCGCCATGGCCAGGTGGTGTCCGAGATCGCTAACGAGCCTGATTACGCCGCAGCTCTGGCTGCCGGCCGCTGACGCTAGGCTAGCCCCGGCGGCGGCGACGCGCGAGTAGCAGCGCCGGGAAGCCGCACAGCAGCATGCCCAGGGCGCCGGTGGAGCATCCTCCGCCCCCGCCTCCCCCGCTGGTGCTGCCATTGCCGCCGCTGCTGCCACCGCCGCTGTTGATTTCTCCACCACCGGACGCGGCGCCGCCGACGGTGATGGCCAGCACGCCGCTGGAGCCGTCGGCGTAGCTGGCGGTCACGGTGTAGCGCCCGGGCCCCGGGAAGGTGGCGGTGGTGCTGGCGCCGCTGCCGCTGAACGTCGCGCCGGCCGGGCTGGACGACCAAGTGACGGCGCCGCCGTTGCCGTCGGCCCGGGCGCCCAGGCTGACGGTGTTGCCGACCGGCGCGGCCAGGGCGCTGACTGCGGCCCGGTCTCCGCTCCAGCCCACGTACATCGGCATCGAGAAGCGCGCACCGGCGCTGCCGGTGGGCAGAGTGCGGGCGTCGCCGGCCCGGGTCTCCGCCACCTGGGTGGCATAATCGCCGGTGTAGTTGCTGGTGGCGTAGGCCAGCGAGCAGTGCCCGTCCACGCTCTCGAAGGCGGTGCCGGCGGGATGCAGGGCGTACAGCAGGGTGCCCAGGAACTCGGTGCGCCCGCCGTTGCGGGTGCGCGCCACCAGGCCGCCGTTTTCCGTTTTCAGGCCGAAGACCCACAAGTCGCCGCCGTCGTTGTCCAGATGCAGCTGGGTGCCTTCGATATTGAGCTGGCGGGCCCACACCCGCTGGCCGGGCACGGTGGTGATGTTACCGGTGCCCACGTCCTCGAGGAACAGCGGCCCGGCGCCCGGCCCGGCGCGGTAGCCGAACTGGCCGTTGCGCAGCACCACGGCGCGGGCGCTAGTGTGGTAGACGAACAAGTCGCCACGGACGTCGTCGATGATCAGCGGCGTGGCCGCGTCATCTTGCACGCGCAGTACCAGGCTGAATTCCCGGGCGTCGTTCCACTTGTTGATGTTGGTGGCGAAGCCAGTGAAGCGGCGGATATGGGGCGGCACGCGGAAGCCGGCAACGGTCAGCGGCGTGCCGTCGGCCACTCCGGCGATGGCGGTGCCGGTCGGCATCCACACCGTGGTCAGGGCGGTGTTGTCGAAGACCGCCTGGTTAAAGGCGGTCATCCCCGCGGTCACGTCCGAGTTGGCGTTCGGGTCGCTGGTGTTGCGTTCGTAACTGCGCAGCAGCCGGCCCCAATGGGCGGGGTTGTTGTCGTGAAAGGTCGGCGTCTCCTGGATGGGCAGTTTCAGCGAGAGTTTTGCGGCGGCCTCGGCGTCACTGCCGAACAGATGGCGCACCGGGCCGGTCACGCGCTCCGTGAGATCGGCGCCGGGCACGTCCGTGGTCCCCTCCTTCAGCGCACCGCGGTAGCCAGCGCTGTGGATGCCGCGCAGGTAGGCCGAGCCGCCTGCCGCCAGGGTGATGGCCGAGACGCCACTGGCGCCGCCGGTGCAGTCGGCGCCCAGCAGCAGCAGCAGGCTGCGGCTGCCGGTGGTCAGCACTGCGGGCACGCTGTTGACGCTGGTCAGGCGGCGCACCGAGAGGGGGTTGTCGGTGCTGCGCAGGCCGGCGACCGTCTGCCCCGACAGGGTGATGCCGTCGAAGGTCGGGCCGTATTCCGGGCCGCCCACGTCGATGCCGACCGCGAAGCCGCGCACCTCGACGTTTTTCAACAGGCAGGGGCCGGGCCAGTTCTGGGTCAGGTCCACGCCGCGCTGGCCGCTGCCGGTCACCAGCACGTTTTGCAGGGCGCCCACGTTGTTGGCGTTGTACTCGATACCCACCGCGCCGGCATTGCCGCTGCCGGTGTCCACCGTGAGGTCGCGGATGTTCTGCGAGAAGCCGTAGTTGCTGGTGCGCCAGGTCTGCAGCACCGCCTTAGGCGAGCCGGCGGACCCGAAGCCGGCCGCGCCGTTGACTAGGCGGATCACCGTGTCGCCCCGCCCGGCGCCACGCACGGTCAGGTTGATGCCCACCCAGGTCAGGGTGCCACTGACTTTATAGGTACCTGGCGGCAGGTAGACCACGCGCGGGCGCGCCGAGTAGTGATCCGGCGGCCGGCCGCCCTGGGAGCGCGTGCCGTTCAGAGCCGCATTCAGTGCGGCGGTGTCATCAGTGGTGCCGTCGCCCGTGGCGCCGTAGGCGCGCACGTCCACGCAACCGATCTCGCCGACCTGGGCCGGACTGCCGGTGGCGGTCGCGGCGGTGAAACCCGTCGGATAGACGAACTCGACGCCGGGCACGAGCGCCGCGGTCAGGAGCAGGCCGATGGCCGAAGATATGCGGTAGAACATGCGACGACGCTGCTCGCAGGTGTAAACAGGCAACCGAACGCATGCCCCCGCGCGTCGGTCGCATCACACGGGCCCGGCGCGCTAGCGGCTGGGGCTGTGCCCGTGGCGGCGGCAGAAGGCGCGCGAGAAATGGAAAGCGTCGTCGTAACTGACGGCCTCTACCACCGCCTGTACCGGCAGGCTGGTGCTGGCCTGCAGGTGGGCGGCGCGCTCCAGGCGCAGCTGCTCCAGATGGGCCTGGAACGTGGTCCCGGTGAGGCGGCGCACTGCGGCGCGGAAGGCGGTGTCGCCCAGGCCGGCGCGCCGCGCCAGCTCGGCGAGGGGCGCCCAAACGCGCGACGGCCGGCGCCGACACCAGCGTGGTGTTGCGCCTGAACGAGGGCGCGATCACCGGCGCGCTGGTCGGCACCACCACATTGGCGGTCACACCGGTGCCGTCGACCAAGGTGCCGCAACTCTTCCGCCTGACTGTTCCCGCCAGCGAAGTGCGTGTGCCGGCCCTCACCATCGTGCTGCTGGGCGAGACCCGGGTGCTGGGCCAGGTCGAGGTTCCGGTGGTCGCCGGCTGATCCGTCCCCGGCTTGCCTGATGCGGTCGGCAGCCACGCTGACCAACTCATGGCGGCACCACTGGCGATCACCGGGTTAGGCGCGATCTGCACGGCGGGAATTGGCGCTGCGGCGCTGCGCGCAGGCTTGCTGGCCGGTCGCGATGGCTTGGCCTGTCGCGTCGACGCGGCTCTGCCCTTGGCCGCGACCATGCCGGTGGGGGCGGTGACGGTGGACCTGCCTGACGGCTCTCGGGGCGCGGCCCTGGCTGAGCTCGCTGCGCGCGAAGCCCTGGCCCAGGCGGGCCTGCCGGCCGCGGGCCTGGGCTTGATTCTGGGCAGTTGCACCGGCGGCATGCGCGCCAGCGAAGCGAACTATTTCAGCGCCGGGCCTGGGCCGGTGGTTCCGGCCTATCGCGACCAGCCCATCGGCCGCACCTTGGCGCACCTGCGCCAGCGCCTCGGGCTGCGCGGCCCGGCCAGCGCTCATGCCGAAGCCTGCGCCAGTGTCGCCTGCGCCCTGGTCGAAGCTGCAACCTGGGTGCGTGGCGGCCTGGTGCCGGCGGTGCTGGTGGTGGGGGCGGATCCCTTGACCCGCCTGACCATGGCGGGCTTCGCCAGCCTGCAGGTAGTCGATCCCGCTGGTTGTCGTCCCTTCACCACTGGGCGTGCGGGCATGAGCCTAGGCGAAGGTGCGGTGGCCCTGGTGATCGAAGATGCCGCGCATGCCCGGCGGCGCGGGGCGCAGATACTTGGCAGCTTGCTGGGTTGGGGTCAGGCGGCGGACGCCCATCACGGCACCGCCCCTGATCCCACCGGCTCCTGGCTGGAACGGGCGGTGCGCGACGCTTTGACCGATGCCGCCCTGCCGCCCAGCAGCATCGGCTATGTCAGCGCCCACGGCACCGGCACCCGCGATAACGACGCCAGCGAGGCGGCGGCCCTGGCGCGGCTCTGCGGCGCGGTGCCAGTGGCGTCCACCAAGCGCGTGGTCGGTCACACCATGGGCGCGGCCGCGGGCTTTGGCGTGGCTGCCGCCCTGCTGGCGGTGCAGGGTGCGGGCCTGGCGCCCAGCGCTGGCGCAGA
>JBBQTJ010000085.1:0-11723 GCA_038213315.1 Planctomycetota bacterium | reverse complement strand
CCGATCTTCGGCGGGCTGCCGGTCTCGGCATAGCCCAGAGCGGGCGGGACGTACAGCTTCCACTGGTCGCCTGGCTTCATGAGCTGCAAGGCTTCGCCCCAGCCCTTGATCACGCCGCCGACGGTGAAGCTGGTGGTGGCGTCCTTGCTGCTGTCGAACTCGGTGCCGTCCACCAGGCTGCCTTTGTACTTCACCTCGACCGAGGCCTGGGGTCCGGGGCTGGTGCCCTCGGTGGGGCCGGCGGTCAGGACTTCATATTGGAGGCCGCTGGGGGTGGTCATCACGCCCTCGCGCTTGCCGTTCTCCTCAAGCCATTGGACGTTGGTCTTGCCGGTCGTCCCCGCCATGGGCTCGGCGGGCTTGGCTTCGAAGAGCTTGTCGCCGGTGGGGCGCAGGTTCTTGAAGCTGCTGTCCGAGATCACGTAGAAGAAGCGCTGAAAGCGTTCCTGCAGCTTGGCGGCCTTGTCCTTGCCGCTCTGCACGGTCTTCTTCTTGGGCGTGGCGGCGGTGCCGCTGGCGGCGGCCTTGGCGGCTTCCTCCTTGGCCACTTCGTCGGCGTCGGGCACGTATTGCACGAAGACCGTCATGTAGCGGTTGCTGCCCACCGGTTCCGCCTTGGTCGCGCCTTCGGCCAGGGGGGCTTTGGGAGCATCGAACTCGGGATCGGCGCAGATGGTGCCGAACATGAAGCTGAAGCGCAGGCCAGTGCGGGTCAGCACGTCGGTGCGGCCCTCATTGCCCAGCATCGCCAGCTTGTTGTTGCCCAGGTTGTAGATCACGGCCCGCGGGTCGGTCATCAGTTGCGGGTCATTGAAACCGTAGAAACCGTAGGCGCCCAAGGTTTGATAGACGCTTTTCAGGTCCTTCTTGTCGACGCCGAAGTCGCGCACGCCGGTCAGACGCAGGCCGGTGATGTCGCTCAGCAGGCTTTCGACCGCGCTGTTGGCCACGCGTTTTTCAGCCGGAGCCTGGGCCGAGTCCCAGGCCTCGGCGCCGAGCGGCTTGTTCAGGACGATCTCGGGCTCCTTCTGGATCAAGGCCTGCCTAGCGATGTCGAGCTGGTAGTTGGACACCGCGGTCTGGCGGATGTCCTCTTTCATGATCTCAAAGGGGTTGGTCTCGACATAGTCGGTGAAGCGGGTGGTCAGCTGCCAGGCATCAAGCTTGGTGGTGTACACCGCGTTGCTGCCGACCTCGCGCACGTAGACGAGGCCCTGCCCCTTGTCGACCGTTTTGCCGACGATCACGTCGACCAGCACGCCATCGCTGGCGTCCTTCAAGGTCAGGCGCTTGCCGCGGCCGGTCTTCTTCGCGGCGTCCTGGTCATCTGGGTCAAGCACGCCCAGATCGGCGTGCTTGGCGGTGTCGCTGGTGACTTCGCGGCCCAGTTCGGCCCCTAGGAAGGTGGCGGCCAGTTTGCTGGCCCGGTCCTGCGCGTCGGCGGGGTAGCCGTAGTGGCTGGTGATGGCCCAGCCATCGCCGGACTTGTTCACGATGATGCGCTTGGCGATCGCCGCGGTCTCGTCCCATTCGACCACCGCTACGCCGGCGACCTGTTCGATGGGTACGAGTTTGCCGTCAGCAGTGGTCTTGCCGAGCACCTTCTCGGCGGTCGCGCCGGAAAGATTGCCGCCGAGGTTAGCGGGCCACCACGCCAGTACGCCCGTGGCGATCGCCAGGATGCCGAGGGTAAGGGGCAACTTGTTCATGCCATGCTCCGCTTGCGCGAGGTCGGGATACTGGTGCGTTCTGAGGCACTGCGGTTGATCGCCATGGCGATTGCCACCAAGCCCAGGATGAGGGCCGGCGCCGCGAGGGCGGCGGCGACCACCATGGACCAGAAGGCCTTCATGCCGCGGTCCTGCCGGATATCGATCTGCCGCTTGTCCTTGTTGGCCTTCTCAGAGAGGTGGTTGATCTCGTTGGTGATCTGGCGCTCTTCCTGAGTCACGGCCTTGGCCAGCAGCTGGGCCTTGGCCACCTCGTCGATGTCGTCACGCGCCTCGATGCGGGCTTTGATCTCGGCCACGCGCAGCTGTGCGGCTTCGATGTTCGCTTTGACCGTCGCTTCGATGGACTCCTTCAGCCTCTCTGACTGGGCCAACGAGGCATTCAGTACCGCGTCGCGGGCCGCCAGGGGGCGCAGCACCGGCTTGGCGTTGCGCATTGCCAGGTAGGCCCGGTCGGCAAACAGCGTGTCGATGGCATTGGCCACGAACTGCACATTGCGCAGATCCCGCAGGAAGGCGTATTGGTCATCGCCCAGGCGGCGGTCTTCCGCGCGATAGAACATGAACAGCTGATCGTGCATCAGGTCGGTGTCGGCCACCAGGATGACGCGCACCGGCTTGGGGCTGGGCTGGCCGACCGGGGTGGCAGAGGTGCCGCTGGTGCTCAGGGCCCAGGCGGACGGCATGGTGCCGGTGATCTCCACCGCAAATGGCGGGATGTTGGGATCGACGGCCGCAGTCTTGTTGCGCACCGACAGATCGGGCGACAGACGCACGACACCCGGCCCGCCCATGCTCATCGCCTGGTAGTCGGGCTGCAGGTAGTCCGAGACCTTGGCCTTGCCCCAGGGGCTGCCGGTGACGGCGCGGGCCAGGGGGGTGACCACCAGCTGGGGGAACTTGTCCTTATTCTCGGTGATGAAGCCGGGCAGGGGGACCAGCAGTGAGCTGATGCCGACGGTGACGTCGGACTCGGTCTTGCCGTCAAGCTTCAAGCCCAGGCCGCCCTTGTCGCGGTTGGTGATCATGAAGGTGCCGGGGATCATCTGTCGGAACTCGTGGCTCGGGTTGTAGTCCGACCACATGATGGTCTCTTCGTCGAGGGTGACGCCCAGGCTCTTCAAGAGCGGCTTCAGGTCGCCCTTCTGCGGGGCATTGTCATCCGGGCCGCCAAAGCGGTTGTTGGACTTCTTGGGCTGGCCGGGCACCACCTCGGTTTTGTTCGCCGCGCACGCAAACAGCGGGAGGGGGTCTTCGAACATCAGGGTCGGGCCGCCATTCCAGACGTAGCTGTGCAGGTTTTCGAGCTGGGCCTGAGTCAGGGATGACGGCTGCGGCACCATCAGCACCTCGACCTCGGCAGGCACCACCGTGTCCAGGTTGACCGAGCGCACTTCGTACTGCTTCTTCAGCTCTTCGACGATCTGCCAAGGCTCTTCCGGACGGCCGCTCATCATGTCCATGCTGCCGTTGATCGCCAGGTCGGTGGTGGCGATGCCGACCACGCGCTTCTTGGCATTGGTCACGGCGCGCACGGCGCGCACCAATTCGTATTCCACCGACAAGCCGGCGGTGAAGTACTCGATGGTCTGCACCCGGCCGCCGCTGCTGATGGCCGCGCCCAGGAAGGCCTCGGTCACACGCTTGCCGGTGGCGGCGTCGACCTGCTGGCGGGTCGGACGGATGCCGAACTCCTGCTGAGCCATCTCGCCGTCCTTGTCGAGGGGATCGGTGGGATAGCGCACGTCGACCTTGACCCGAGCATTGGTGCGGCCAAGGGCGCGCACCTTGTCGGCGACTTCAAGGGCCTTGAGCTGGAATTCAGGCGGCAGTTCTGGACTGCGGCTGATGAAGGCGGTCACCGTGACCTCGTCCTTCAGTTCGCTTACCAAGGTTTTGGCAGTGGGGCTGAGGGACGACAGGCCTTCGGAACTGGTGTCCTTGTCCAGCCCGAAGCGGTAGCCGATGCGGCCCACATTCAGCAGCACGACCAGGCCCAGGGCCAGGCTGGCGGCGAGCAGCACAACCTTGTCGCCCGCTCGCGGACCCCAGCGGCGGCTGGCCAGGCGGAAGGTGGCCAGGGACAGGAAGGCCACCGCCACGCCCAGGGCGCTGGCGACGGCGGACAGGCTGACCACCGCGCGATTGAAGGTTTGGAACCAGTCCGCCCAGGCGGCCAGGCCCATCAGGCCAGCGCAGCACAGACAACCCAGCACGAAGGCGATCACCGGCATCGACACCAGCACGCTGGCGAAGAGAGCCACGGCGGCGAAGGCTACACCCGCGACCCACCAGCCCAGGTAGTTGGCGAAGACCAGACCCCAGTCCGGATCACCGAGCCAGGCCAGCACCGCGACGTTGGAGAGGGTGCAGAGCAGGGCGACGGTAAAGAACGAGACCACCGCCAGGTACTTGCCCAAGACGGCGTCGCCCACCGTCATCGGCAGGGTCAGCAGCAGTTCTTCGGTGCCGGATTCACGCTCACTGGCCCAGGCGCCCATGGCCAGCGCAGGCAGCAGCACCACCAGGAACCAGGGCATGACCGGCGCCAGCAGGGCCAGGTCGGTGATATTGCGGCGCTGCAGGGCGTCGCCTTGGAAGTAGAACAGCCACGCCGCGGTCAGCACCACGAAGACGAGGATGAAGATGTAGCCGAGCGGGTTACCGAGCAGGCTGCCTAGTTGGCGGCGGCAGACCGCTTTGATCGCGGTCCAGTGCAGGCGGCCAAGGCCATCCCCAGGGACGGCGGCGGGGGTCGTGTCAGCGCTCATGCCGCGACTCCTTTGGTCAGCGCGTGGAAGCGGGCTTCCAGGGTGCTGTCACCGGCCAGTTCGGCCGGGGTGCCGGCGAAGGCCAGGCGGCCTTCGCTGACCAGGATCACATGATCGCACATGGCTTCGACCTCTTGCAGGATGTGAGTCGAGAGCAGCACGGTCTTGTCCTTGGCCAGGGACTTCACCAGCTCGCGCACCAGCACGATCTGATTGGGGTCCAGGCCGGACGTGGGTTCGTCCAGGATCAGCACGCGGGGATCGTGCAGGATCGCCTGGGCCAGGCCGACGCGCTGCCGGAAGCCCTTCGAGAGCTTGCGGATGGGCTTGGTCCAGACCTCGGCGATGCGGCAGCTCTGGGCGACGCGCTCAAGGGCATCCTTCAAGGCGTTGCTGGACATGCCGCGCACCTCACCGACATAGCGGAGGTAGGCTGACGGGCTCATCTCAGGATAAAGCGGGCCGTTCTCAGGCAGATAGCCGAGCACGCGGCTGGCCTCGATGCGCTGGTGCTCGATGTCGAAGCCGGCGATTACCGCGCGACCGGCGCTGGGCGCCAGGAAGCCGGTGAGCATTTTCATGGTTGTCGACTTGCCGGCACCATTGGGGCCAAGGAAGGCGGTGACCGAGCCCTGCGGCACGGTGAAGCTGATGTCCCGGACGGCGGTGAAGTCGCCGTAGAACTTGCTCAGGCCCTCAGCCTGGATCAGGGCCGGCTGGCCCGGAGGGGAACTTGTATCGGACATGTGGCGACCTCGTGACGTGGGCCGGTGGACGCCGGCTGGGCGGGAAGCTTACGCACATGATCCCCCCCGGCAGACCGGCCAGGACCACGAGGTGGCGCATCATGGAAGCCACGTCGGCTCCGCAACCCGGTTGCTCCGGCCCCGCCAGCGGGTATCCCCCTGACCTCCACCTCCTGGGAAACCTCCATGCAGTTCGACCTCAGCCGCGACTACCTTGATGGCATCGTCCTCCAGCAGCCCACCGGCGCGCGCGATGGCGCCACCGAGATCAAGGCTGGCGGGCAGCTGCACTTCCTGCCTAGCAGCCCCGACGGCACCATGCACACCGCCATCGTCGGCTTCGCCCTGTTCATCGGCAATCAGGATCAGCCGTTCGCCCGTGGCGGCTGGCGCTTCCTGTTTACCACCGACGCCAACTTCGATCCCAAGAAGGATCCGAATAATGACTTCTTCCAGCAGTTGCTGGTGGTCGGCGCCGGCAAGATCATGGCCATCCTGAACACCATGTGCATGCACGCCAACCTGCCCCTGATCCCCTTTGAGCCCTCGAAGATGCAGTTGCAAGCTGGTGCGCCCGCGGCGCCGGCGGCGGGTGCTTGAGATGAACAGCCGTCGCGAAGTCGCGGGGTCGCGGAGTCGAATGCTCGAATGCTCGAATGCTCGAATGCTCGAATGTTCGCATAGCATCGCGATCTGTCATGTATTGACCCCGCGACTCCGCAACCCCGCGACTTCGCGACGGCTGTCCCCGTCGGCCCTCTAATGTCGACCGCCCTCACCTACCACGCCGCGACCAAGTACCACCCCGCCACGGTCGGGAATGGGCCGGGTTTGGATTGGGCGCAGCAGCCCGAGACGCTGAAGCGGTATGATTGCCCGGCCCCGGTGCCGTTGGCGACCTGGCTGCCCTTGGATCCCAATCCATTCGCCCAGGGCGAGTCGCCGTCCCTGGGACCGGTGGGCGGCGTGAGTCTGGGGGCTTTGTCCAGGCTCATCTATTTCACCTACGGCATCACGGGAATGATTCCCGGGGCGTCCAGCCCGACCTATCTGCGGGCCGCGCCCTCGGCGGGGGGCCTGTATCCCGCCGAGCTCTACCTGGTGGTCCGGGATTGGCCGGAAGTGCCTCCGGGTTTGTATGGCTATGATCCGACGAAACACCAACTCATCCCCCTGTGGGAGGACGCGGCAGTGGCCGTCCAATTGGCAGAGGCCTGCTATGGCAATGCAGCAGTGGCGGCAGCCCCGGTCTGCCTGGTGGTGACCGCAGTCTTTCAGCGCAGCCGCTGGCGTTATCAAGAGCGTGCCTATCGGCGCATCCTGCTCGATACCGGCCATCTGTTGGGCAATGCCCTGCTGGCAGCCCATGCCCTGGGCCTGCGCGCCCATGCCACCACCGCTTTCTGCGACCGCTGGGTCGGCGATCTGCTGCGCCTGGACGCGGCCGCCGAAGGCGCCTTGGCAGTGGTCGCGGTGAACAGCCTTGGCCCGGCCGAGCGACCGTCGTGGACAGCCCTGCCATCGTCCGTCGGCCCGGCAGATGCTGCCCCGCCTCTCTTGGATGCGCTGCATCGGTCCTCGGGTTTGCCCGCCACGCGGCCGCGCCTGATCGCGGCTGACGATGCGGGTCAGGACCTAGCGGCCCATCACGGGTGGAGCGCTGGTGTGGCCCTGACCGACGGCCTTGGCCCCGGCGCGTTGGGCGAAGACATCTGTGGCGCCCTGCTGCATCGGCGCAGCACGCGCGCGTTTCATCGTGGTTCCATGACTCGCGCCCAGTTGGCGGCGATCCTGGCGACGGGCTACCGGCCCGAGGCCTGCGGGCTGGGCCCGGGTGGCGGCTTCGACCGTGGCCGCTTGATGACCTTCGTCGCCATCTTGGACGTGGGCGGGTTGGAACCGGGCGTCTATTACCTCTCGCCCCACGCCCTGGATCTGCGGCCCGTGCGCTTGGGCGTGACCCGTGACGCGGTGCACCACCTGTGCCTGGGCCAAGATCTTGGCGGCGACGCCGCCGCGGTGATTTTTCATACCGCAGATCTGGCTGCCGCGGTGAAGGTCATGGGCGACCGCGCCTATCGCCACCTGCATCTGGATGCCGGCCTGATCGGCCAGCGCCTGGATCTTGGCGCTCTGGCTGAAGGTGCCGGCGCCAGCGGCATCGGCGGCTTCTTCGACGACCAAGCCGCCGACTTGCTGGGCATCCCCCGGGAACAAGCGATCGTCTACATCACGGTGCTTGGCGTGCCTGCTTGAGTTTCGAGTTTCGAGTTTCGAGCGCGACCGATGATCCGCGACGTCTGCGGTTTGCTTTTGGGCTGATTGGACGTACGGGCTGAAATCTCAAGTTTTCGTCTCTCCATCTCTCTTCCCTCCTCGAAACTCGAAACTCATGCTCACCGCCTCTTGGAACGTCAATGGCATCCGTGCCGTCGCCCGTCGCAACCAGTTGCCTTGGCAGATGATGCCCGAGGTCGAGTTGTGGTGCCTGCAAGAGACCAAGGCCCACCCCGACCAGTTGGAGGCCGATCTGCGCGAGCCGGACGGCTGGCACGCGCATTGGTTTTCGGCGCAGAAACCAGGATATTCCAGCGTTGCCATCGTCTCGAGGCAGGCCCCCGACGAGATCATCGAAGGACTGAATGTCACGGAGTTCGATGTGGAAGGCCGCGTGCTGGCGGCGCGTTTCGGCACCTTGGTGGTGCTGAGCGCCTATTTCCCCAATGCCCAGGAGCTGGGCAAGCGCATTGCCTACAAGCTGGGCTTCTGTGCCGCGCTCGAAAGCTGCCTGGCGCATTGGCGTCAGCGCGGCTGCGAGACGCTGTTGCTGGGTGACTACAATATCGCCCACCGGCCCATCGATCTGGCCCGCCCGCACGACAACGAAATGAATCCCGGCTATCTGCCGCAGGAACGCGCCTGGATGGATCGCTTTCTTGGCTTGGGCTACCGCGATGTCTACCGTGAACGTCATCCCGATCTGCGCGATACTTACACTTGGTGGACCATGCGCGGCGGCGCGCGTGCCCGCAATGTCGGCTGGCGCATCGACTATGGCACCACCTCGCCCGGCCTGGCCAGCCGCGTGCGCGAGGCCGCCATTCACTCTCACATCATGGGAAGCGATCATTGCCCAGTGACGATTGCGCTGTGATGATCGAGTTCCGCGTGTGGTTTTTCCAGGGCGCATGATCAGTCGCTCATGATCAAGTACCTCGGTTCCAAACGCACCTTGCTGCCGTTACTCAGCAGCGTCGCGGCGGCCCTGCCCGCGGTACGTACCGCCCTGGACCTGTTCAGCGGCACGGCGCGGGTGGCGCGGGCCTTCAAGGGCCTGGGCCTGCAGGTCACGGCCAACGACCACAATCTTTATGCGGCGGTGTTGGCGCGGGCGTTGATTGAAGCCGATCTGGAGACCCACGGCTGGGCCGCGACGGTCGCACTGGCGCACTTGCAGGCCCTGCCGCCGCGCCCGGGCTATGTGACCCGCACGTTTTGCCACGATGCCCGATTTTTCACTCCCGAGAACGGTGCGCACATTGATGCGATCCGCGCCGGCCTGGACGAGCTGCACCTCTGCGAGCCCTTGCGCAGTGTCTGTCTGGCGGCGTTGCTTGAGGCCGCCGATCGGGTCGATTCGACGGTGGGGGTGCAGATGGCCTATTTGAAAGGGTGGTCGCCCCGCGCGGTGCAGCCGCTGACCCTGCGCCTGCCGGCCTTGCTGCCGCGGGCCCGCCATGGCGGTGGGGCAGGCTGGTGCCGCGAGGCGGTGGACGCGGCCCGGGCCTGGCGGGGCGATCTGGCGTATCTGGATCCGCCCTACAACCAGCACAGCTATCTCAGCAATTACCACGTCTGGGAGACGCTGGCGCGCAACGACGAGCCGGTCGCCTATGGCATGGCGATGAAGCGCGCCGACTGCCGGACCCGGCGCAGCGCCTTCAACAGCAAGCCGGGCTGCCACGCCGCCCTGGCCGAGGTGCTGGCCGCGCTGGACTGCCGCTACCTGATGGTGTCCTTCAACGATGAAGGATTCATCACCCGGGCAGAGATGGAGGACCTGCTGCGCCAGCGCGGCACGGTGGTGACCATCGTGCGGCCCTATCTGCGCTACATCGGGGCGCGCATTGGTATTTACAACGGTGATGGCGACAAGGTCGGGCGGGTCTCGCACACCACCAATCACGAGCTGGTGTACGTCGTCCTGCCCGCTGGTCAGGAAGTGCCAGCGGCGCTGGCGGCCATGGCATGTGCGACACTGGATTAACCCGGCAAGAGCCTCACTGAAACATCACTAGTCGCATGCCCGGCGGTTCCATAGTGCCCAGCGTCCACGCCCATGTCCCTGCCTCCTCCTTTAGTGCCCGTGACCGAGACCGCCCTCATCGATGAGGCGGCGGTAGCCTTGGGCCAGGATCTTGAAGCTCTGATGGAGCGCGCCGGCGAGGTCCTGGCCCGTGAGGCCGCGCTGCTGGCCCCCAGCGGCACCATCCTGGTGGTGTGCGGTCCGGGCAACAACGGTGGCGATGGTTATGTGTGCGCCCGCTTGCTGGCCCAGGCCGGTCGCGAGGTCGAGCTTTGGCCGGTCCTGCCGCCCCATTCGCCCCTGGCTGAGCGCATGCGGGTGCGCCTGCCCATGAACGTACGTCTGGTTGATGGTGTGCGCTCTGCCCCCGATCTGGTGATCGATGCGGTGCTGGGTTCGGGAACCCGCGGTCGCCCTCGCGAACCCATCGCCGGGGCGCTGATCGCCCTGCGCAAGGTGCCCTGCCGCATCCTGGCGGCGGACGTGCCCAGCGGCATCGGCAGCGATCTGGTCCTGCCGGCGGACCTGACCATCTGCCTACAGGTGGGCAAAGTCGAGCTGTTCCGCGAAGCCTCGGTGCGTGAATTCAAAACCGTCGACATCGGCATCCTGCCGGCGGCCTACACCGAGGTGCAGCCCGCCTGCATGCGTCGTTTCCCGCCCTTGAAACGCCAAGGGCACAAGGGCACCCACGGCGAGTTGCTGGTGATCGGCGGCGGCGTCTTCCCCGGCGCCCTGGAATTCGCCTGCCGCGCCGCAGTGATGACCGGCTGCGACCTAGTGCGCGCCTGGACGCCCATCGAGGGGCACTCGCTGCCGCCTACCGTGGTCTTGCACGGCCAGCACGGTGGCCACCTCACGCCCGCCGATCCCGAGGACCTGACGCCGCTATTGGCGCGGGCCAGCGCGGTGTTGATCGGCCCCGGCCTGGGTCGCCTGCCCGGCTGTGCCGAAGCCGCCCGGCAGGCCTTCAGCCTGGCCCATGAAATGGGCGTCCCGGCGATCGTTGACGCCGACGCCTTCCCGGCCCTGGCCGAAACCCTGCGGGATCTGCCCGAAACCGACCATCGCCTGCTGCTGACCCCGCACCGGGCCGAGGCCCGCACTCTGCTGGGCGCCGTGGCCAGCGACGAAGCCATCCACGCCTTCGCCCGCCAGGACCGCGTAGTGCTGGCCAAGGCCCCCGTCGATCTGGTCACTGACGGCTGGCGCTGGCAGCGCAATCACCGCGGCAATGCCCGCATGGCCGTGGGCGGCACCGGCGACGTGGTCGCCGGCTTGGCCGCCGGCCTGATGGCCCGCGGCGCGCTGCCCTACGACGCCGCCCGCATGGCCGTGCTGTGGGCCACCACCGCTGGCGACGCCCTCTGGCAGGAGCAAGGCCCCTGCTACGACGCGACCAGCCTAATCAGCGCCCTGCCCGCAACCCTGCGCGGGCTGCTGACGCCTTTGGGCTGCTGGCCGCCGGTGGTGGATTGAGGGTGAAGGGATTCCCGCCGTGCGGTGGGCATGGCGGACGGGGAGATGGAGAATGGCCAGCGGTAAGACGAGACTATGTGCAATGATGGCGACAAGCTGAGCGGGATTTCAGTGGCGTGTCCCTTTTGTTTCCCTCAAACCTTGGCCTACCTGCCGTCGGGACGCCGGCGAGCCTGGTCGATCCAGGCGTGCTGGACGACCATATGCTTCTGGCCATCCGTTTTCAGCCAAACGCGGCACGGTCTTGACCTGCCGCTGATGTAATGCTCGAAGGTGCTTACAAAACGGCGATTTCTCCAAGTGTTCTCAGTTCGGTGGCCGGGTCACGGCTTGGTCCACGCCAACGCCAAGCCCTCAGCTTCCGCCGCCGCACACAACGCTTTGTCATGGGCCGCGAAGCGGAAGGCCTCCCCAGCCATCCGTCGATGGAGGAGCAGGGCCGATGCCAGATGGACCGCGTCCGCACCGCGCAGGTTGTGCAGACGCAGCACCCGCCGCAGTTCAGGTGCCAACTTTGGCCCGACGGGAACCTTGTGGAAGAGCTCCCAGGCGCCTTCCACGTTGGCCAAGGCTTGGCGGTGCTCGCCTGCGTTTAGGTATCCCTGGCGCTATGACATCACAGTCCGCGATGACATCAGCTCTGCTGCCGCTCAGGGGGACGCGACAAGGGTGGGGGCTCGCGTTGCTAAAC